>JAUQOX010000144.1 GCA_030550695.1 Gemmatimonadota bacterium
GAGGGGAAGCGGGTCGCCGTGTTGGGGCTGGCCCTCAGCGGCCAGGCGGCTGCCCGCCTTGCCCTCGCCCACGGAGGAGAAGTCTATGTCTCGGATTGGAGTGTTGAGCCCTCGGTTGCAGCTCGTGCCGGTAAGCTACGAGATCTCGGAGCCAGGATCGATCTGGGAAGACACGACGTGGAATGGGTGGCCCAGGCCGACCTCGTGGTGGTCAGTCCTGGAATCCCTCCGGACGCTCCGGTGCTCCGGGCTCTGCAGAACCGTGGAGTCCGATGGATCTCCGAGCCTGAATTTGCCTTTCGGTTCTTCCAGGGTCCACTGATCGCCGTGACGGGAACCAACGGAAAGACCACCACCGCGGCCCTGGTGGCCCACCTCCTCCGGGAAAGCGGGAGTCGGGTGGCCCTCGGCGGGAACATCGGGGGCGGCCTTGGCCCCCCCGCGTCGGAACTGGCCCTCCTGGATCCGCCGCCGGAGTGGTATGTGCTGGAGGTCTCGTCTTTCCAGTTGGCCGATACCGAGCATTTCCGGCCCGACATCGGAGTTCTGACGAACCTGGCTCCGAACCACCTGGATCGCTATCCCTCGGTGGAAGCCTACTATGCCGACAAGGCGAAGCTCTTCGCCAACGCAAGGCCGGACTCCCGCTGGGTGCTGAACGGGGATCAGCCGGAGGTGGAAAGGCTCACCGGGAACGCACGGGGGAAGAGGTATCGGTTTTCCTTGGGCCAAGGGGAGGGCATCCATGCCTACCCCGGCCCGGGGGAGCTGGTTTTGGAGGCAGTGGAGGGCCGTCGGGAGGTTGTTCCCCTACCGGCAGAAGGCTTGCCGCTTTTGGGTCGGCACAACCTGGCCAACGCCCTGGCGGCAGCCCTCACCGCTCGTCTGGCGGGGGCCGATCCCGACGCCATCTCCCGCGGCTTGGCCTCCTTCCAGCCGCTCCCCCACCGGTTGCAGCCCGTAGGAACGCGGGGGGGGGTGCTGTGGGTGAACGATTCCAAGGCCACCAACGTGGCGGCCACCGTAGCAGCCTTGAACAGCCTTTCCGTTCCCTTGGTTCTCTTGCTGGGGGGGAAAGACAAGGGCGAGGATTTCGCCCCCCTCCGTGCAGCCCTTCACGGCGGTGTGCGGGGGGTGGTGGCGTTCGGCGATGCAGGGCCCAGGTTGGCCGAGGCTTTGCAGGGCGCGGTAGCCCTGCGCCTGGTGCGGGGAACCTTCGAAGAGGCGGTGGGTGCCGCCATGGACATGGCCCGACCCGGCGATCTCCTCCTGCTTTCGCCGGCCTGCTCCAGTTTCGACATGTTCGAAAACTACGAGGCCCGGGGACGGCGTTTCGCCGAACTGGCCCAGGAGTAAGGAGATCCTCATGCCGGCCCCCCCCCTCAACGTAGCTCCCCTGGGTCGGGCGACCCTGCCGGATACCGGCATCGGTCGGGGGTGGGAGGGGCCGTTTCTTCTGGTCGTGAGCCTTCTTCTTTTCGCTTTCGGACTGGTGAACCTCTACAGCGCCTCGGCCGTGCTGGCCCAACAGAGCGGAGCGCCGGACTACCACTTCGTGCTCCGCCAGGCCCTGGGAGGCGCCCTGGGGCTCGTGGTGTTGGTGGCCTGTAGCCGCGTGCCCTACCGTTGGTGGCAGCGCCTGGCTTGGCCGGCGCTGGCCGCATGCTTGGTGCTCCTGGTGGTCTTGGTTCTCCCGGGAACCCAGGGCGTAGCTCCGGAGATCAAGGGGGCCAGACGCTGGCTGCATCTGCCCGGCTTCGTCCTGCAGCCTTCCGAAGTGGCCAAGGTGGCCCTGGTCATCTGGACCGCCGCCTTGGCGGTGAAGAAGCAGGCCTACTTCTCCAGCTTGCGGCGGGGTCTCCTTCCGTTTCTGGTGGTGTGGGGCGTGGTGGCCGGGTTGGTCATGGCCCAGCCGGATTTTTCCACGGCCTTCCTGCTGTGTATGGTGGGGGCCGTAGTGGTCTTCGCGGGCGGCGCGCGGCCTGCGCATTTTCTTCTGGCCCTGCTGGTCTTCCTTCCCTTCCTCGTGCATGAGCTGGGGGAAGGCTACCGGTTGGAAAGGATCAAAACCTTCCTGGATCCGGCCGCCGAATCCCGGGGCGAAGGCTATCAGGTACGCCAATCCCTCATCGCCTTGGGCTCGGGCGGACTTGCCGGCATGGGCTTCGGGGAAGGCCGCCAGAAGTTCGGCTTTCTGCCGGAACCCCACAACGACTTCATCTTCGCCATGATCGGCGAGGAGTGGGGCTGGTTGGGGGTGACCTCCATGGTGGGGCTCTACAGCGTCATGATCCTGGTGGGCTTCCGGGTTGCTCGACTGGCGCCGGATCTCTTCGGCGAACTTCTGGCCATAGGCCTCACCTCCCTGTTGGCGCTTCAGGCCCTGCTCCACATGGGGGTCAACCTGGGGGTGGTTCCCCCCACGGGTCTGGCCTTGCCCTTCGTTTCCTACGGCCGGTCGAACCTGCTGGCAAGCTTTGCGGCCTTGGGCATCCTTCTTTCCGTGGCCCGGGCCGCACGGGCCAAGGAGGCCCCCCGTGGTTAGCGACGCCCGGAAGGCGGAGGGACCGGTGGCCGTGTTTTCCGGCGGCGGGACGGGGGGCCATCTCTATCCGGCCCTGGCGCTCTGCCAGGCCCTCCAGGAGCTCCGGCCCGACGTGCGCCCCTTCTTCCTGGGAGCCCAACGGGGCTTGGAGGCCCGGGTGCTCCCCGAAAGGCAGGTGGAACACATCCTTTTGCCGGTGGCAGGGCTGGAGGGAAGGGGCCTGTGGGGACGGGGTGCCGCCCTGGTAGGCTTGGCCCGCTCCCTGTTCTTGGCAGGAGAGGCGTTCCATCGCCTCCGGCCCCGGGTGGTGGTGGTGACGGGGGGGTACGCAGGAGGTCCGGCGGGGATCCTGGCGGCCCTCATGGGAATCCCCTTGGCCCTTCAGGAACAGAACGCCTGGCCGGGCCTGACCACGCGGGTCCTGAGCCGATGGGCCCGGCAAATCCACCTGGCGTTCCCGGAAGCCTTGCAGGGGCTTCCCAGGAGGGCCCGGAGCCGCGCCCGGATTTCGGGAAACCCCATCCGGGAACCGGACAGCCGGACCCCGGCCGAAGCCCGGAGGGCTTTGGGTCTGGATCCCGAGGGCCCGGTCCTGCTGGTGGTGGGGGGGAGCCAGGGGGCGCAGGTCCTGAATCAGGTCCTCTTGGAGGTCGTGGAAGGGGTGGTGGAGGAGCGCCTCCGCCGGCCCCCGGGGCTCCAGCTGCTGTGGTCGACGGGGCCCCGGAACTTCCAGGAGGTACAGCGACGCCTGGCGAAGCTGGGGTCTCCGGCGTGGGTGAGGATTTTCGGTTTCCTGGACGACATGGCCTCGGCCCTCCGGGCAGCGACGCTGGCGGTCAGCCGTGCCGGCGCCATAACCACCTCGGAGTTCTTGGCCTGGGGCGTACCCTCGATCCTGGTGCCCTTGCCGTCCTCGGCCGGGGGGCATCAGGCCAGGAACGCCGAAAGCCTGGCCAAGGCGGGGGTGGCCCTGTGGATTCCTCAACCTGAACTCACTCCCCGGAGGCTTTGGGACGCGGTGCTGGAGTTGGTGGACCATCCCACCACCCTCGAGGCGATGCGCACCCGGGCCCTGGCGCGGGCCCGGCCCCGGGCCGGTCGGGAAATCGCCTCCGCCCTGACCTCGCTCCTGCCGCCGCCTGTCCACGGGGGGGAACAGGGGCGAGGGGCGGCCGGTGGGGCTTTGCGGCAGGGAGGTGCGTGAGCCATGAGGATCCTGCCGCCTTTCCTATCCGGTCAGGGCCCGGTGCACTTCATGGGGGTGGCCGGTGCGGGTATGGTGGCGCTGGCCGAGCTCTTGGCCCGGAGCGGGGTGGAGGTGACGGGATGCGACCTGGCTCCCGATCCTGCCGCCCGGGCGCTGTCCTCCCTTGGGGTACCGGTCCTGGCGGGGCACCATCCCTCCCACGTGGAGGATGCGTCCGTGCTGGTCATCACCGCGGCGGTGCCGGCCCATCACCCTGAGGTGCTTCGCGCCCGGGAGCGGGGGATCCCGGTGCTCAAGCGGGCCCAGCTCCTGGGAGAATGGGTCAACCAGGGTCGGGTGGTGGCGGTGGCGGGGACCCACGGCAAGACCACCACCACGGCCATGATCACCGAAATCCTGGTCGGTGCCGGGCTCGACCCCACCGGCTTGGTGGGAGGACGGGTGCCCGCCTGGGGCTCCAACCTGAGGCTGGGGGGGTCGGACCTTTTCGTGGTGGAGGCCGACGAGTATGACCGGTCCTTCCATCACCTGCGTCCCTTGGTGGCGGTGGTCACCAACATCGAAGCCGACCACCTGGACGTTTACGGAAGCCTGGACGGGGTGGCGGAAGGCTTTCGAACCTTCCTGGAGGGGGTCTCGCCGGCGGGTCGGGTGGCCGTTTGCGCCGACGACCCCCTGGCCTTGCAAGTTGGCCGGGAGGTCCGGCCCGACGCCCTGACCTTCGGACTGGAGCTGGGGGCCGCCATCCGGGGCGTCCAGCTGAGGCAGGAGGGGCGACGCATCCGCCTGGCCGTAGAGGAGCATCAAGAGCCTCGGGGGGAGATCCTCCTCCGCGTGCCGGGGCGGCACAATGTGCGCAATGCCCTTGGCGCCGCGGCGGCGGCTCGGGCTCTGGGAGTGGATTGGAAGTTCATACGCAAAGGTCTGGAGGCCTTCCAAGGGGTGGGCCGGCGATTCCAGGTCCTGGGAGAGGTGGAGGGTGTGGTGGTGGTGGACGACTATGCCCACCATCCCACCGAGATCCAGGCCACCCTGGAGGCTGCCCGGAGCCGTTTCCCCGGACGCAGGATCGTGGCGGTCTTCCAGCCTCATCTGTTCAGCCGCACCAGGGATTTTGTCGAGGAGTTCGGAAAAGCCTTGGCCACGGCCGATGAGGTCTGGGTCACCGAGGTCTACCCGGCCCGGGAAGAGCCGATCCCGGGGGTCAGCGGGGTCTTGGTGGCCCAAGCGGTCCTTCAGGCCGGAGCAAGCCAGGTGTCGTACGAAGCTTCTCTGAAGGCTCTCCCCAAGGCGCTGGTCCAGCGCCTGCAACCCGGAGATGTCTGTCTTCTGCTGGGAGCCGGTTCCATCGAGTTCGTGGGTCCTGACGTTCTGGCGGCCCTGCGGCAGAGGGCGGCGGGGAAGGGAGGGGAGGCATGAGGCGGAGAGGACTGGGTCTGTTGCTGGCGGGGGCCGGGGCGGTGTTGTTCTCCTCGGAACTCCCCGGGCGCATCCAGGACCAGCTCAAGGGGCTGGAAATCTTCGAGCTGAAGGAAGTCGAGGTGTCCGGGCTTCGGTACCTGAGCCGCGAGGAGGTGCTGACGACCCTGGGGATGGCCCCCGGCACGAACCTCTGGGAGGATCTGTCTCCCTATCGGGAACGACTGCGGGCACACCCCTTGGTGGAGGGCGTGGTGTTGCGACGTCGTTTGCCGGGGACCCTGGCGGTCGAGGTCAGGGAAAGGGCTCCGGTGGCGTTTCTGGCCGATCCGGTCCTCAGCCCCGTGGACCGGGAAGGGCGTCCCTTACCTTTGGATCCGGTCCGGCTGCGCCTGGATGCGCCTATCCTGGTCCTTTGGGATGAGCGCAAGCAGGCTTCCTTGGGCCCCTCGGAAAGGCGAACGCTGGCTTCCGAAGTGGCGCGGCTGGAGCAGATGGATCCAGGGTTCGTTGCCAAGATTTCCACGATCTCTTTGAGTCCCCGGGGCGATCTTCGGGTGGAGATCTGGGAGCCTCCGTTGACCATCTTCCTGCGGCCGGGGATTTCGGCGGATAGGCTGGACGAGGCCATGAGGGTGCTGGCCGATGCCAAGGAAAGGTTTCCCGATAGCGACCCCTGGGCGCTAGATCTTCGGTTCGAGGACCAGGTCGTAGTCCGGCTTCAAGGGAAACGGGGAAGTTGACCATGCGTGGCCATCTCATCGCGGCCCTGGACATCGGAAGCACCAAGACCTCCGCTGTCATCGGCGAAGTGATGGCGGATGCTGGACGCCCGGCGGTGCTGAACGTTTTGGGGGTGGGACAGGCCCGCACTTCGGGGATGCGGAGGGAAGTGGTGACCCACATCGAGGAAACCACCGAATCGGTGCTCAAGGCCATGAAGGAGGCCGAACTCATGGCAGGGGTCACTGTGGATCGGGTGTTTGCAGGGATCGCCGGCGACCACATCCAGGGGATGCCTTCCCTCGGAATGGTGGCGGTGGGGGGGGAAGAGATCTCCCGGGAAGATGTGGACCGGGCCCACAGACTGGCGCAGGCCGTCAACCTCCCCCCTGACCGGGAGCTGATCCACGCCATCCCCCGGGAATACCGGGTCGACCAGGAGGGCGGCGTCGCCGACCCGGTGGGCATGGCCGGGATGCGCCTGGAAGCCGAGGTCTATCTGGTCACGGCATCGGCCTCGGCGGCGAACAACCTCCGGAGGGCCGTTGCCCGGGCGGGCTACGGGGTGCAGGAGCTGGTCCTGGAGCCCCTGGCGGCCTCCCGGGCCGTCCTCACCCAAGACGAGAAGGAGATCGGTGTAGCCCTGGTGGAGGTGGGCGGGGGAACCACGGAGGTGGCGGTGTTCCACGAGGGGATGTTCCGCCACGTGGCCATCTTCCCCTTCGGCGGGCTCACGGTGACCCAGGACCTGGTCAAGGGCCTCTCCATCCCCTTCCAGGAGGCGCAGAAGGCCAAGGAACTCTACGGGGCCGCCTTGGCCCAATTGGTGGATCCCCGGGAGACCCTCGAGCTTCCCGGGCCCGCCCCGGGGCAGCGCCGGCACGTGGCTCGGGAACTCCTGGCCCATGTGGTGGAGCAGCGGATGGACGAGATCTTCGGCCTGGTCCGGGAGGATCTGGAGCGCCACGGCCTTTTGGACCTCCTGGGGGCTGGGGTGGTGCTCACGGGAGGGAGCGTAACCATGCCGGGGATGCCGGAACTGGCGGGGCAGGCCCTGGGGACGGCGGTCCGGGTCGGGCTCCCGGGCGAGGGCCTTTCCGGCTTTGCCGAGCCCTTGGCTCTTCCCCGCTTCGCCACGGTGGCGGGGTTGGCCCTGTACGGTATGGATCGGTTCCTGGAAACGGGCCGGGGAGCTTCCACACCGGCCTCCAACCTCATGACCCGCCTTTGGGCTTGGATCAGAGAGTTCTTCTGACGGTTTGCCATGATCTGGGACCCCATCGTTCGTCACGGTGCCTGGGTGCACCCCCTCCGGGAGGAGAGTATGACCATCTTCGAGCTGGAAGAGACCACCGTTCGCAGCGCCCGCATGAAGGTGATCGGCGTCGGAGGCGCGGGGGGAAACGCCGTGAACCGGATGATCGACGAGAACCTGGAGGGGGTGGAGTTCATCTCGGCCAACACCGACGCTCAGGTGCTCCGCACCTCCAAGGCCCCGGTCACCATCCAGCTCGGGAAGAAGCTGACCCGCGGGCT
>JAUQOX010000145.1 GCA_030550695.1 Gemmatimonadota bacterium
GGGTTTTCCTCGTGCCCCCGGGGGCTGGGGGGGTTTTGGGGGGGGGGTGGGGGGGGGGGGGGGGGGGTAAGAGAGGGGATGGCCCGGTTCTTGGTTGTCACGGCTCTCCTCTACGTGGGGGCCATGGTGGGAAGCCGCTTCGCCGCCCGGGATCAAGTGGCCCGCGAGGCCCGGGGGGCCGGGTGGGCGGTGGAGGAGGTCATGGTGGGCCCCCGTCCGGCCAACCCCTTCGTGCGGGACGTGGTGGTGCGCACGCCGGAGGGCTATCGGGTGGGGCGGTGGTCCTGGTGGGACCGGCCGCGGCTCCAGTGGCTGGAGGGGGGCGTCCGGCCCCGGGTGGCGGTGGAGGGGGATCTCGGCGAGGCGGTGGAGACGGTCTTGGCTCGGGCCCGGCAGGAGCCGGCCGTGGCCCGTTACCTGGTGTGGTCGCGGTTTCCCCTGTATCGGGTGCGATCCCTCCCGGAAGGGGGGGTGGAGGTGGCCGTGGGGGATGCCCGCTACACCGGTTTGCCGGGAAGGGGCGGGGGGCTGGGGGGGGTCACGGTACGGTTGGCGGCCCCCTGAGGGGTGGGCGGCCCCACCAGTTCCCCCTGCCGGTTCGTGGGGAGGGCGGCCCGCCGAGGGGGGGCGGGCCCTTGTCACCCCTTCCAGGTCTCCCGCAGCACCCTGAGCCAGTTCCCGTGGGCCACTTTGGCCAAGGCGGCTCCCCGAAGGCCCCCCGCCCGCAGGGCGTCCAGGAGACGGGGAAGTCCGGCGGCGTCGCCCAAGTCCTGGGGGATGGAGGTGCCGTCGAAGTCGGACCCCAGCCCCACATGGTCCACCCCCGCCACCCGGGCGATGTGCTCCACGTGGCGGACGATCTCCCCGAGGGAGGTCCGCCGGTCCCCTCGGCCGTCGCGGCGCAGGAACGCCCGGCCGAAGTTGATCCCCACGATCCCCCCCGAGTCCCGGACGGCCCGGAGCTGGTCGTCGGTGAGGTTCCGGGGGGAGGGGCAGAGGGCGTGGGCCCCGGAGTGGGAGGCCACCAAGGGGGCGGTGGACAGGGCGGCCACGTCCCAGAAGCCCCGCTCGTTCAGGTGCGACACGTCCACCACCACTCCCAGCTCGTTGCACAGCCGCACCAGGTCCTTCCCCGCCCGGGTAAGACCGGGCCCCAGGTCGGGGGTGTCGGGGAAGTTGAAGGGGACGCCGCGCCCGAAGGCGTTGGGGCGACTCCAGACCAGGCCCAGGGAGCGGAGACCGGCCTCGTAGAGGACGGGAAGGAGGTGCAGATCCCGGGGGATGGCGTCGGCGCCCTCCAGGTGCAGGACCATGGCCAGGTCTCCCCGGGCCAGGGCGGACCGGAGTTGCCGGAAGGTCCGGACGATGCGAACGGCCCCCTTGGCAAGGGCCTGGATCCGGTAGGCCGCGGCCATCATCCGGAGAACGGCGGCCAGAGCCGGCCCTTGGCGGACGGGGCCCGCCAAAGGGACGTCCCACCCCCGAGCCCGTTTCCCGCCTGGCCCCGTCCTGGGCAGGACCTGTTTCTTCCAGCCGGGGGTGGGCACGAACATGGCAAAAAGGCCGCCGGCCAGTCCCCCTCGGCGGGCCCGGGGAAGGTCGAGGTGGCCGTCCTGCCTGCCGGTCAGGAAGCTTTCCTCGGTGCCGGGGTGGGCCAGGGCCACTTCCAGCAGGGTGTCGTTGTGTCCGTCAAACACGAAGGGGTGGGGGCGGCGTGCCATGGCGGATCCCCGGTGGGGGTGAGAGGGGTGGGGAGTCCTCCGGACCGGCTCAATTTCGGGAACGGACCCCCGCGGCGCTACCGGGCCGGTCCACGGCCGGGTCACCGTGGCATCCCTCTTGCCGTGTCCGGAAGGGGAGCACCACTTCGGCAAGGAGGTCCCGATGGAGGCGGAGCGCAGGAGGCTGTTCCGGGAGTGGGTGGAGAGCTGGAGAAGCGCCTCGGGTCTCGGCGTGCCTTGCGCCCAGGCCCAGGCCGACGGCGTGCCCTGCTTCGAGCTGGGTCGGGAGTGCGCCGAGTGCGAGGAGGCCTTCCAGACCTGGCTGGCCAGGGAAGGGAAGGGACCGGGGGAGGATCTCTCCGCCCCCAGCCCGCCGGCGGCGCCCTAGCGCCGCTCCCCTGCCGCCTCTAGAGCGATCTCCACGGTGCGGGTGTGGATCGCCACGGTGTCCTCCAGGCGCCGGGCGTAGCCTCCCGCCAAAAGAACCGCCACGGGCACCCCGAGCCTCCGGCACTCCTCCAGAACGTACCGGTCCCGGGCCTCCAGTCCCTTACGGCTGAGGGCCAGGCCTCCCAACTGGTCCTCCACGTAGGGGTCGGCCCCGGCCAGGTAGAGGACCAGCTCCGGCTCCTGTTTCGAAAAGACCCGATCCAGGCCCTTCCGGAGGGCTGCCAGATAGGCCTCGTCCCGGGTTCCGTCGGCCAGGCCGATGTCCAGGTCGCCGGGGGGCTTGGGGAAGGGGTAGTTGTGCTCCTGGTGCATGGAGAAGGTGAAGACCCGGTCCTCGCCTTGGAAAATGGCCGCGGTGCCGTTGCCCTGATGGACGTCCAGATCCACCACCGCGGCCCGGCGGATGGCCCCTTCGTCCAGGAGCACCGCCAGGGCCACGGCCACGTCGTTCAGGAGACAGAACCCTTCGCCGTGGTCTCGGAAGGCATGGTGGAAGCCGCCCCCCAGGTGCACGCCCACACCCTGCTCCAGGGCCAGACGGGCCGTCTGTAGGGTGCCGCCGCAGCAAAGAAGGGAGGCCTCCCGGAGATGGGGGGAGAAGGGCAGCTCGAGGAGCCGCTCGTCGTCCGGCGAGAATCTGCCTTCGCGAATCTTCGCGAGATAGTCGGGGGTGTGCACCCGGGCCAGGTCCTCCCACGAGATGGGTTCGGCCGGGACGAAGTCCTCGGCCCGGACCGGGCCTCGGGCCAGCAGGCGCTCCCGGACCAGGCGGTACTTGGAGGTGGGGAAGACATGGGCGCCGATGTCCACTTCGTAGCGTGGAGACCAGACGATGCGGGGAGAGGGCATAAAGGGCTCCTGGCTTTCAGGGGGATGGATGCCCCAGGCTCTGGGGAAGTCCAGGAGGCTTCGCCGCCCCGAGGGACTGCCCAGGGAACACTGCCTCCGCCCCCGGAGCCCCCTGCAGGCCTGGGGGAACGGCGCTACGAGACAGTCGTCGGCCTGATGGAGGGCGGAGCCCCCTGCAGGCCTGGGGGAACGCCTGCCTGCGGAGCGGAGCCCGCCCTTTGGGCGCCGGGAGGCCGTAGCCGCACGGGGGGCCTGTGACCCCAGCCCCCTTGCCGCCGCGCTCCCCCCACCCTACCCTTGGGCCACACCCGCTGCAAGGGGTCACGGCTCGGGTTGGCCTGGCCCCCCGGCGGGCCTTCAGCCCCCCTCCCCTCAGGAAGGCATGGAGACCAAGCGCCCTACCCAGCCCGCCGCCGAAGAGATCCTGGGCGGGTACTTTCCCGTATTGGACCACGGGTTCGTGGCCCTCGTCGACTACATGGGGGGGGACGAGAGCGTCGAGCAGGCGGCCCGGGTGAGCTACGGCGCCGGCACCCGGAAGGTGTCCCAGACCCGCGGGCTGATCCGTTACTTGCGGCGCCACCACCACACCACCCCCAGCGAGATGGTGGAGCTGAAGTTCCACTGCGCCATGCCCATGTTCGTGGCTCGCCAGTGGATTCGGCACCGCACTGCGTCGGTGAACGAATATTCGGGGCGCTACTCCCTGATGCCGCTGTTGTTCTATACCCCGCCGGGGGAGCAGTTCGCCCGGCAGAGCAAGGAGAACATGCAGGGTCGGGAGGACCAGGCCATTTCCCCGGAGACCTACCGCGAAGCCGTATCCAGGTGGGAGCATAGCCGCAAGATTGTTTCGCAGGATTACGCCTGGCTGTTGGGCGAAGATGTGGCCCGGGAGCTGGCCCGCATCGACCTGCCCCTGTCCACCTACACCCAGTGGTACTGGAAGATCGATCTCCACAATCTGTTCCACTTCTTGACCCTGCGGGTGGCTCCCAACGCCCAGTGGGAGATCCGGCAGTATGCCCGGATTATTGCTGGTATCCTGAAGCGAGTAGCCCCCCTCAGCTTCGAGGCCTGGCTGGATTACAATTTTGGCGCCCGTTCCTTCAGCCGGGCCGAGCTGGCAGCTTTGTCGCGCCTGCTGGAGCCCACGGCCGGGGGCGGCATCGGGGTCCGGCCCGGGGCCACGGAAGTAAGCCAAGAGGAACTGGCCGGTTTGGGGTTGTCCAGCCGGGAAATCCAGGAGCTGCGAGAAAAGCTCCGCCCCGAGCCTCTGCCGGACTTCGAGTTGGACCTGTCCCAGATGCGCACCGCGGAGGAGATGGCGCAGAAAATGTACCGGGCTGTGCCGGGGGCGTTCGAATAGGAGATCCTCCGGGCCCGGTCCGGAGGAAGGGCAAGATGGCAGGGGTGCGAAGGTGGTCTTGAAGGATTCTGCGGCCGACGAGATCCGCAAGGCGCTCCTTTTCTACCTGGAGCGGGGAGCGCCCAAGGGGATCGTCTCGCTCTACCTCTGGATGGGGGAAGGGGAGGGAGGCACCCCCCGGGACAGCGATCTGGATGTGGCGGTCCTGCTGGACCCAGGGGTTTTCCCCGACCGCCGCTCGCGGGGACGACTGCGCCTGACCCTGGGGGCCGACCTCATGCACGCCCTGCGGGACAACTACGTGGACCTGGTCATCCTCAACGATGCCCCTCTTGCCCTGGCCAAAAAGATCGTCTTGGGGTGGCAGCGGATCTACTGCGCCGATGCCGAGGCGGACGGGGGCTTTTCCAGGGACGTCCGGCTTCGGGCGGCCGACCTGGAACTTTACCCACTCTCCGGGGCCCGCTCCGTCTTCGAAATGCGGCCGAGGCCGTTCCTGCGGCTGAGTGCGGAACAGTTGCGCAGGTATCTGGACCATCTGGCGGAGATCCGCCCCCTCATTGCGGGTCCGGAGTCGCTGGCGAAGGATCTCAGCCTCCACAACGATGTGCGTTTCGCCCTCCTCATGGTGGCGCAACTGGTCCTGGATATGGCGGCGGAATTGAGCCTGCAGAGGGGTCTCTCCTTCGCCGACGCCTCGGAGGCCGTCTACAACCTGGCCGCTCTCCACGAGGTTTCGCCGGACCTGGTGGGCGCCCTGGCCCTGTTCCCGGGCCTGAGGAATGCCCTTCTGCACCCGCATATGGGGTTGGAGCCCGACCAGTTGTTGGAACAATTGGACCATCTGGGCCCGGTGGAGGAGTTTCTGCGGCTCATGGGCCGACATGTGGACGACTGAGGAGGGGAAGACAGGGGGATCCCCCTCGCCCACGGACACGTCCGCTCGCCCGCGCCGACCGACAACAACACCTGCGCGGGAGGCCCCTCACCTACGGAGACGTCCGACTCGGAGGAAACCGACCGTGACCCGTTCATGGACTCTGTTGTTTTGCGGCCTTCTCGGGCTGATGGCGGCGGCCTCGTGCCGCCCGGCTCCCACCTACGATCTGATCCTCCGGGGGGGCACCCTCTACGACGGGAGCGGCGCTCCTGGGGTGGTGGGTGACCTGGCCTTGTCGGGCGACACCATCGTGGCGGTGGGCGACCTGGGGCGGGCCCGGGGTCGGCAAGAGCTGGACGTGCGGGGCCTGGCCGTAAGCCCAGGCTTCATCAACATGATGAGCTGGGCCACGGAAACCCTCATCGAAGACGGTCGGGCCATGAGCGACATCCTTCAGGGGGTCACCCTGGAGGTCATGGGGGAAGGGGAGTCCATGGGCCCGGTGCCCGACACCCTGAAGGCGTGGCTGGAAAGCCAGCAGGGCGACATCAAATACCGCATCGAGTGGAGCACTCTGGGCGAGTACCTGGAATACCTGGAAAGGAGGGGGGTCTCGCCCAACGTGGCTTCCTTCGTGGGGGCCTCCACGGTCCGCATCCATGTCCTGGGATTCGCCGACCGGGATCCCTCTCCCGAGGAGCTTGCCCGCATGCAGGATCTGGTGCGCGAAGCCATGCGGGAGGGGGCCCTGGGAGTGTCCACGGCCCTTATCTATACCCCCGGGAGTTTTGCCGAGACCCCCGAGATCGTCGCCTTGGCCCAAGCGGCGGGCGAATACGGAGGGATGTACATCAGCCACCTGCGGAGCGAGGGCAACCGCCTGCTGGAGGCGGTGGACGAGTTCCTTACCATTGCCCGGGAGGCCGGAGTCCCCGCCGAAATCTACCATTTGAAGGCGGCGGGGGCGCAGAACTGGTGGAAGATGGACGAGGTGATCCGCAAGGTCGAGGAAGCCCGGGGTCAGGGGCTCCGCGTTACCGCCGACATGTACCCCTATACCGCAGGGGCCACGGGGCTCGATGCCGCCATGCCCCCCTGGTCCCAGGAAGGAGGCCCCGAGGCGTGGTATGCTCGGCTCAGGGACCCGGCGCTCCGGGCCCGCATCGCCCAGGAGATGACCACCCCGTCCACGGAGTGGGAGAACCTGTACCTGGCGGCCGGGGGACCGGAGAACGTGTTGCTGGTGGGCTTCAGGCAGGACTCCCTGAAGTACCTTACCGGCAAGACCCTGGCGGAGGTGGCGGCCATGCGGGGGACTTCCCCGGAGGTCACGGCCATGGATCTGGTGGCCCTGGACGAAAGCCGGGTGGGTGCGGTCTACTTCATGATGTCCGAAGACAACCTCCGCAAGCAGATGCGTCTACCCTGGATGAGCTTCTGTTCCGACGCGGGGGCTCCTGCAGCGGAGGGGGTGTTTTTGCGGTCGAATCCCCATCCGCGGGCCTACGGAGCCTTTGCCCGGGTGTTGGGCAAGTACGTCAGGGACGAAGGGGTCCTTTCCCTGGAAGAGGCCATCCGGCGCATGACCTCTCTGCCCGCCGAGAATCTGAAGATCCGCAAGCGGGGACGCCTGGCGCCGGGTTACTACGCCGATGTGGTGGTGTTCGATCCGGCGGTCATCCAAGACCGGGCCACCTTCGAACAGCCCCATCAATATGCCCAGGGGGTGGTCCACGTGTTCGTGAACGGCGTCCAGGTGGTGCGCGAAGGACAGCATACGGGCGCCAAGCCGGGCCGGGTGGTCCGGGGCCCGGGGTGGACGGGTTGGGGGGAGGGCCGTACGTGAATCACCACCCACGGCCCGTCCCATGGGGGCGCCTGGCCGGCCGAAGCCGTTGACCGTCAGGCCACCCACACCGTCTTGATGTTCACGAACTCCAGGATCCCGAAGGGCGAAAGCTCCCGACCGTAGCCGCTCTCCTTGATTCCCCCGAAGGGCAGCCGGGGGTCGGAGCGCACGAAGGCGTTCACGAAGCAGGATCCAGCCTCCAGCTCCTCCCGGGCGATCCGGGTCCCCCGCTCCACGTCCCGGGTGAACACGGCGGCCCCCAGGCCGAACACCGTGTCGTTGGCCACCCGCAGGGCTTCCTCCTCGTCCTT
>JAUQOX010000146.1 GCA_030550695.1 Gemmatimonadota bacterium
CACCATCGTGGACATGGGTCTCATCCTCTCGGAGAACGTCACCCGCCACTTGGAAGCGGCCGATCCTTCCGAGGACAGGCTGGAGGTGGTGTGGCGAGGATCTACGGAGGTGGGAGGTGCCGTGTTGACGGCCATCTCCACCACCATCGTGGGGTTTCTCCCGGTCTTTGCCATGACGGGACCGGAAGGGAAAATGTTCACCCCCCTGGCCTTCACGAAAACGCTGGCCCTCCTGGCCTCCGTCCTTTTGGCCCTTTTCGTGGTTCCACCCCTCCTCCACCTGACCATGGCGAGGAGGAACTCCGTTCCGCCGTGGCTTTGCCGCCTTCGGCGGTGGGCCGTGGACCGGGTACGGCACGCCCCGGCACTGGCCGGTTTTTCAGGGTTGCCGGTCTGGACGGCGAGACTTGGGAGCACGGTGGGACGGGCCGGCACCGGGAACCTGCTGGTGGCGCTGGCCGGTCTGGTCCTCCTGGCTCGGGTTTGGGAGCCCTTGGGCCCCGAGGGGGGGAACGTGGGTAATCTGCTGTTTGTGACCGTCCTGGTGGGAGGGGTCTTGGGGTTCTTCTCCCTGGTGAGGTGGCGGTATGCCGCTATTCTGGAGTGGGCTCTGGAGCACAGGGCGGCCTTCTTGTCCCTGCCCCTGGCGGCCATAGGTGTGGCGCTCCTGGTATGGCTGGGCTGGGCGCGCCTCGCGGGTGTCCTCCCTTCCGCCCTGGATCGGCTGGGCCTGCCGGGAGACGCCTTGCGCTTCAGCCGCCCTTGGACGGCCATGGCCCACGCCTTCCCGGGGCTGGGCCGGGAGTTCATGCCGACGCTGGACGAAGGCGCGTTCCTATGGATGCCCACCACCATGCCCCACGCTTCCCTGGGCGAGGCCCTGGAGATTCTGCGCCAGCAGGATCTGGCCATTGCCTCGGTACCCGAGGTGGACGCGGTGGTCGGCAAGATCGGAAGGGCCGAAAGCGCCTTGGATCCTGCTCCCATCTCCATGATCGAGACGCTGGTCACCTACAAGCCGGAGTTTGTCACTGACGAAAACGGCCGGCGGATCCGGTTCCGCTACGACCGCCAGCGGGGCGAATTCGTCCGGGATGGGGAGGGGAACCTTATACCCGACGAGCGGGGGCGGCCTTTCCGCCAGTGGCGGGAGCATATCCGCAGCCCGGAAGACATTTGGAACGAGCTTGTCCGGGCCGCCCGGATGCCGGGGGTGACCTCCGCTCCTAAGCTCCAGCCGATAGAAACCCGGCAGGTCATGCTGCAGACGGGGATGCGGGCCTCCATGGGAATCAAGCTTCGGGCACCGGACCTGGAAACCTTGGATCGGATGGCTGTGGAGTTGGAGCGATGGGTCCGGCAGGTGCCGGCGGTGCGTCGCGAGACGGTAAACGCCGAACGGGTCATGGGAAAGCCCTACCTGGTGGTGGAGCCGGACCGGGAAGCCATCGCCCGTCTAGGGCTGTCCGTAGAACAGGTTCAGCGGGCCTTCCAGGCTGCTGTGGAGGGGGTGGTGGTGACGCGGACCGTGGAGGGCCGGGAGCGCTACCCGGTGCGCGTACGCTATGCCCGTGAGCGGCGCTCCGAGGTGAACGACCTGGAGGACGTACTCTTGGCTGTGCCGGGCGGGGGCTTTGTGCCCTTGGGGCAGGTGGCCCGGGTGTCCTTCGTCCGGGGGCCGGACATGATCCGAAGCGAGGACACCTTCCTCACCGCCTACATCACCTTCGGCGGCATCGCCGGCCTGGCGGAAGTGGAGGTGGTGGAAGCGGTGCGGGAATTCCTGGAAGAGCGGGTAAGATCGGGGGACCTGGTGGTGCCGCCGGGGGTGAGCTGGCGTTTTGCGGGAACCTACGAGCGCCAGCAACACGCGGCGGCCACCTTGCGGGTGGTCATTCCCGTGGCGCTCCTGGTCATTCTTTTGATCTTGTACCTCCAATTCCGTTCCTTGGGGGTCAGCCTCATGATCTTCGGCGGCATCGCGGTGGCCTGGGCGGGCGGATTTCTCATGATCTGGCTCTATGGGAAGGAAGGCCTCGGCGATTTCACTTTCCTGGGAGTGAACCCAAGGGAGGTTTTCCAGCTTCGCCCTGTCCACCTCAGCGTAGCCGTCTGGGTGGGTTTCTTGGCCTTGTTCGGGATCGCCGTGGACGACGGAGTGCTCATCGGCACCTACCTGGACCAGCGTTTCCGACGGATGAGGCCCCGGACGGTCCAGGAGGTGCGGAGGGAGACGGTCCAGGCAGGCTTGATGCGGGTGCGTCCGGCAGTGATGACCTCGGCCACGACCATCCTGGCCCTCTTCCCGGTGCTTACCTCCACGGGTCGAGGAGCCGAGATCATGATCCCCATGGCCATTCCCACCGTGGGAGGGATGACCTTGGCGGTCCTGACCATGTTCACGGTGCCGGTTTTGTGGGCCTGGCGGGAAGAGGCGAGGCTCGGGAGAATCCAAAGGTCCGGAAGTCCGTCCGGGGAAGCTTGACCGGACGGACGCCGGGGCCGGCCCCGGCATCCACACCTTCGGGCCCTGAGGGCGGGAGGACCAGGAGTCCGAAAACACGGAGGTTCCGTCCATGGAAGAACTGACGGGATGGGTCAAGGTGGCCGTGGTACAGGCCTCTCCCCTGTATTTCGATCCTCTGGGGAGCGTGGAGAAAGTGGCCCGCCTCACCTTGGAAGCGGCGGGCCAGGGAGCTCGGCTGGTCCTGTTCCCGGAGGCGTATGTGGGCGGATACCCCTGGGGCCTGGCCTTCGGGACCGCCGTGGGGGGCAGAACACCTGCGGGCAGACGCACCTGGGAGCGCTACTGGCGCTCTGCCGTTGAGGTACCCGGGCCCCATACCCGGGCCCTGGGGGAGGCAGCCCGGGAAGCCGGCGTGTACTTGGCCGTCGGCGTCATCGAACGCGATACGACCTTCAGCGGCGGCACCCTCTTCTGCACCCTCCTCTATTTCGGTCCGGACGGGGCCCTCTTGGGGAAGCACCGGAAGCTCAAGCCCACGGCCGCGGAGCGGATCATCTGGGGAGAGGGCGATGGAAGCACCCTCCCGGTGATTTCCACCCCTTTCGGGCGGGTAGGCGGACTCATCTGCTGGGAAAACTACATGCCCTTGGCCCGCATGGCCCTTTACGCCAAGGGGGTGGACCTCTACCTGGCTCCTACAGCCGACGCCAGGGAAAGGTGGCAGGCGACCCTCCAGCACATTGCCCTGGAGGGCCGCTGCTTCGTCCTGGGATGCAACCAATTCGTCACCCGGGCCATGTATCCCGCAGATCTCGAGGTGGCGGAAGAGCTGGCACGGTGGCCCGAGGTTTTGTGCCGGGGGGGCAGCGCGGTCTATTCCCCTGCAGGGGAAAGGGTTGCGGGGCCCCTGTGGGACCAGGAGGGGATCCTGTTGGCTGACCTGGACCTGGCGGAGATCCCCCGGGGGAAATTCGATTTCGACGTCACGGGGCACTACGCCCGACCCGATGTGTTCCGCCTCGTGGTGACGGAGGAACCGCAACGGCCGGTGGTGTGGTCCGGCGGGTCGGGGGCTGAGGAGGCGTAGCCGCAAGCGGGCCCTTCCCTCGAGGGGGCGCTACCCGCCCTCAGCTCGCGGACGCCCAGATCCAAAGGGCGCCTCCGGCCAAGGCCAGAGTCCCCAAGGTCACGGGGATCCCCAAGGCGGCGTGCTGGCGCCAGGTGACGGGAATGCCGGCCCGCGCCGCCTGCTCCAACACGATGAAGTTGGCCACGCTGCCGATGATCAGGGCGTTCCCGGCCAGGGTGCTGCTGAGGGCCAGTACAGCCCCGGCCAAAGGCCCCTCGGCCACCGGCAAGAGGAGCATGGTGGCCGGAACGTTGGAGACCGCCAAGCTCAAAAGCGGGGAAACGAAGAACAGAGCCACGGCGTGGCCGGGGTCCACCCCCACCCCCTTCAGCCAGGCCACCCCCTCGTCCAGAAGCCCTGACTCCATCAAGGCCCCGTTCACCACGAAGAGCCCACAGAAAAGGGCCAGGAGTTCCCAATCCACCAGCCCCAGCATTTCCCGGGTGTGGAAACGACGGCTGAGGAGGATGATGGAGGCCGCCCCCATCCCCACCGCCTCGCGGGGCAGCGAGGTGAAGAGGAAGAGGAACATCACCGCCCCGGCCAGGGCCAGCCCTTTGGCGGTCTGCCAGGCGTCGAAGGGCCGACCGGGCTCCATGGCCCATGGGCGGACCGGGGCAACGCCGGGCCGGAGGAGGTTCTTCCAGAGCATGACGGCCACGCCCCACACCACCCCCAACCCCACCAGGCTGGGCAGGAAGGCCACGGCCAAATACCCGGCAAAAGAAAGCCCTAAGGTCTGCCCGATGAGGATGTTCTGGGGGTTTCCCACCAAGGTGGCGGCGGATCCCACGTTCACGGCGCAGGCCAACGCCAGGAGATAGGGAACGGGGGAGAGCCTCCGTTTGAGACAGGATTGCACCAAGACGGGAGTCATGGCCAGGGCCACGATGTCGTTGGTGAACACTGCCGAAAGGCCCCCTGCGACCCCCACCACGGCCCCCAACAGGCCGATGGGGGAGAATCTCCGGCTGGCCAGCCTCCGGGTCACCCAAGTGTAGAACCCACCCAGGCGGAGCTGGGCCGAAAGGACCATCATGGAGAAGAGAAGAAGGACGGTGGCCGCATCCACCATCTGCCACGCTTCCTCCAAGGTCAGCTCTCCCGACACCAGGAGGACCATGGCCCCGATGAGGGCCACCCCGGTCCGGTTCACTTGGAGCCTCGGCACGCCCCCAAAGAACATCCCCAGATACACGAGGATCACGATCGCCGGCAGCATTGTCCCGTCCTACTCCAGGTGACGGACCTCTTCCCCCCTCTCACGATCCTACGGCCGGCGGCTTTACACAACTCCCGCCCTGCGATAAGCTCCATCCCACGGTGCCGACGGCCCCCCCCCCGGGGGGGGGGCCAGATTGCCAACCACTGACCCGCCAGGTGGTTTATGCCCACGAGTACCCTTCCGCCCAAAACGCTTGCCTTCCTGGAAGAAGTCGACCGCTTCGGAGCCCACAATTACAAGCCTCTGCCGGTGGTAGTGGAAAGGGCCGAAGGGGTTTGGGTCTGGGACGTGGAGGGTAGGCGCTACCTCGACATGCTCTCCGCCTACTCGGCCTTGAACCAGGGACACCGGCATCCGGCCATCGTCCAGGCAGCCAAGGAGCAGCTGGACCGGGTGACCCTGACGTCCCGGGCCTTCCACAACGACCAGATGGGGCCCTTCCTCAAGGAAGTGGCCGAGGCCACCGGCTTCGCCAAGGTTCTCCCCATGAACACCGGCGCCGAAGCTGTGGAGACGGCCATCAAGATGGTGCGGAAGTGGGCCTACCAGGTCAAAGGGATCCCCGAGGGGAAGGCCGAGATCGTGGTCTGCGAGAACAACTTCCATGGGCGCACCACCACCATCGTCAGCTTCTCGTCCGAGCCCCAGTACCGAAATGGGTTCGGTCCCTTCACCCCGGGTTTTCGGATGGTGCCCTATGGGGATGTGGAGGCCTTCCGGGCGGCCATCACGCCACATACGGCCGGCTTCCTGGTGGAGCCCATCCAGGGCGAGGGTGGGGTGGTGGTCCCCCCGGCCGGGTACCTGGCGCGCACGCGGGAAATCTGTGCCGAACGGGGAATCGCCTTCATGGCCGACGAGATCCAGACCGGGCTGGGCAGGACCGGCCGGCTGTTCTGTTGCGATTGGGAAGGGGTCCGTCCGGATGTCCTCATCGTCGGCAAAGCCTTGGGCGGTGGAATCTACCCCGTCTCGGCGGCCATCGCCGACGACGAGTTCATGGGGGTGTTCCGTCCGGGGGATCACGGGTCCACCTTCGGGGGGAACCCCTTGGCCGCGGCGGTGGGCCGTGCCTCCCTGCGCGTGATTCTGGAGGAGCGCTTGGCGGAGCGGGCGGCGGAGCTGGGGGCATGGTTCATGGAGGAACTCCGGGCCCTGGATTCTCCCCACGTGGAAGAGGTGCGGGGGAAGGGACTCCTGATCGGCGTGGTGATCAAGGCCTCCAGCGGTCCGGCCCGGCCCTTCTGTGAGGCCCTCATGGAGCGGGGGATCCTCGCCAAGGAGACCCATGAACAGGTCATCCGTTTCGCTCCCCCTCTGGTGATCACCCGGGAGGTCCTGGAGGAGGCTCTCTTGGCCATCCGGGAGGTCTTGGCCGCCTGAGGGGCGGCTAGGAGAACCCCTCCCTGGGGGGGAGGAGGTGCCGGAAGCGGAGGCGGCCCGTGCGGTCCGAGAGCTCCACCACCAGGCGCTGCCTTCCGACCCTTAGGGTACACCAACCCCCGTGGGTGAAGGCGGCCAGTTCCCCTCGTCCCCGCCTCACCCGGTAGGGGTTGTCCGTTCCGCCTCCCCCCCCGCACACCGCCTGGAGGAGGCGGGGACTGACGGGCAGCAGCTCCAGGGAGTGGTTGTGTCCGGCCAGGTAGAGGTCCACCCGGCCTTCCAGCCGGGGGAGGAGGGCCTCTCGCAGCTTCCCGCTGGGGCGGTGCCACCCCACGGAAGCCAGGGGGTGATGCCCGTAGACCACCACCCAGCGGTCCCGGCGGGCGCCTTCCAAGACGGAGTCCAGCCACGCCAGTTGGTCGTGGCCCCCCTTTGCCCCCCCTTCCAACGGGGAAGTGTCCAGAGCCACGAAAAGCACCGAATCCGCCCCATACGGCAACGGGTGCCGGAAGGCATAGAAACGGGCCGGCATGACCCACCTCGGGTCTCGGGACGAATACCGGACCTGGGCCTCGGGATCACCGTCGTGGTCATGGTTGCCCAGGGAGGGGCGGAAGATGACGGCCTCCCAAAAGGCTCCCGAGTACACCCTCCCGAATACCCGGTCCCAGAGCGGGTCTTCCGCGCTGGGGACCCCCCGAGGGTAGAAATTGTCCCCCACGGTCAGGACCAGTTCGGGGGGGCGGGGCCCGAAGCTGGTCTCGATGGCCCGGGCCACCTCCCTCTGCCCCGCCCCCCCCGTCCCCCAATCCCCCAGCACCACGGCTTCCAGGAAGGGCTCGGCGGGGAGGGGGGGCAAATCCCCGGGGGTGAAGGCCCGCTGGGTGTCGTCCCGGAGGGGCCAGGGCCACAGGCAACCGGCGGCCCACAGGGGAAAGGCGACGAACGCCCAGCCCAGGCTTCCCGGGGGCCTTCGGCCCCGGGGCGGGGAATGCCGGTGGAGTCCGGGGCGGGACTCCCCCGGCGGGGCCGGGTCCTCAGTGGCGGATCGTCCCCCGCCGGGACGTATCGATTTCCTCCCCCGGCCCACCTCCGAAGAGCACCTCTTCGATCTGCCGATAAAGGAACTCCCGGGCCTGGGG
>JAUQOX010000147.1 GCA_030550695.1 Gemmatimonadota bacterium
GGGGGCGGACCCGAGGCCACCCTCCTCGTCCGGTGGTTCCATCTGGAAGGGATCCCCGCCTCCCTCCCCACCCCGCCACTCGTGGACGCCGCCCGGGCCCTCCTGGCCCAATGCGGCGGACTGCCGAGCCTTGCCCCAAGCCCGAACCCCCCCTCGGGCCGGCCCGAATTCCCGAAAACCTCCGGGGGGGCGGTCCCCGGGGCCGCGGCCCCCCCGGACGCCAGTCCCCCACCCCTCCTCGACGACGCCCCGGCCGGTGTCTTGGCGGGCTGGGCCCTGGCTTGGGCCCGGAATCTCCTTCCGGTGGGTACCGAGACCAAAACCCTCCTGGTCCTCGGCGAATGCCGGAGCGGGGCGCCGATCCTTCCCTTGGGCGACCTCTATGCCTCCGAGGCAGCCCTCTTCGCCGGAGGGTGCACCCCCCCCGGCATGTTGGGACAGGCAGATCTCCCTTTCCTTTCCCGGTTGGACCGGGCCCTCCAGGCCCTGCTGGAAGAGGGAGCCCCCTGGAAGGAAGCCTCGGCCGCCCTCCCTGCCCGGCTCCGGCCCGTCCTGTGGGCCGCTGTACAACCTGGTGGAAAGGTCTGGAATCCGCGGATCCTCATCCCCAAGTTGGGCTCGGCGACCTTAGGCGTGGACCTGCACCTTTGAAGCCGCGCCCCGTTTCCCCCGTCCCTCCCCGGGTCGGAGTCCCCCCACCCGGGGCGGAGGACCTGGATCTCTTGGTCCGCTTCCGGTTAGACTCTTTCTATGGCGTTCTCTTTGCCGATCGCCCCGTGGTTGGGGCAAACCGCGCCCCTGGGGGGGCCGACGCCGGGGGCCGGCTTCCTTGCCGCCGCCCAGGCCTGGAGCACCATCATCCTGGGGATGGCGGTCCTGGGGGTGCTGGCCGTGAGCGTCGTCCTCCTGCTCCAGCTCCGACGCCTCACCGGCGCCCTTCTCCAGCGTCTGGACCGCCTGGAGCGGGATGCGGCCCCTTTCCTGGAGAAGTCCCGGCAGGTGGCGGAGAACCTGGCTGTGATCACCCAGACCGCCCGGGAGGAGGCCGTCAAGTTCCACCAGACCGTTTCCCGCCTGAACCACCGCCTTCAGGAGACTTCCCAGGCCATGGAGAAGAGGGTGCAGGAATTTTCGGCCCTCCTGGACCTCCTTCAAGCCGAAGCGGAGGAGCTGGCCCTCGACACCGCCGCGGCGGTCCGCGGCCTGCGGGCGGGAGCCCGGACCCTGGGGGGAGGGGCAGGATCGGGGACCCGGGCGGAGCCCCCGGAGAGCGGAGGTCCTGAAGCCGTCGGGCCTCCTCTGAACCACCCGGACCGCGGCTCCGAGGGGTGACGGCTTCCCGCCTGCCTCGGATGGTCTTGGGGGGGATCGCCCTGGCCCTGGGTTGGCTCCTGGTCTCACCGGACGCCTTAGCCGCCTGGGGGCCCGGGACCCACGTGGCCCTCGGCGAGGTTCTTCTCAATGCCCTCTACCTCCTCCCGCCCGCCGTGAGGCTCATCCTGGAACGTCACCCTATCCATTTCCTCTACGGGTCGGTGGCCGCCGACATCTCCTTCGCCAAGAAATACGCCCCGGCAGGCCGCCACAGCCACAGCTGGAAGGTGGGCGAGGAGTTGCTCCGGGCCGCGCCTTCCGACCCCCTCCGGGCCACGGCTTACGGTTACCTGGCCCACCTGGCAGCCGACACGGTCGCCCACAATACCTTCGTCCCCCGCAAGCTCTTCCTGACACCCACCGCCCAAGCCCACGGCCATACCTACTGGGAACACCGGGTGGACCACCTGCTGGGGGATGAGTTTCTTGGGAAAGCCCGCCGCCTGGTGACGAACTACGACCACACCGAAGAAGACGAGCTTTTCCAGAGGGTCCTCAGCCGCACCCTGTTCAGCTTCCGCACCAATCGGCGACTCTTTCGGGGCATGATCCGGGCACAGGACGACGAGCGCTGGAAGACCCTGTTTGACACCATGCTCCGCTTCTCGCGGTACGAGCTTCCCCTGGAAAGGGCCGACCGCTATCTGGGCTTTTCCTTCGACTTCATGGTGGAATACCTCGTCCACGGCCCCGAGTCCCGGCCCAGAAAGCTGGACCCGGTGGGTTCCCTGAACCTACGGATCGCGAAAAAACTTCGGCGGGCGGGAATGGCCGAAGGGGGGGCCGAAGACCCCGCGCTCCTGGAAGAGCTTGCGGACCGGTTTTTCCCCTTCCCCTCCGGACCGCTCCTTTTCTGGCCCATGGCCAAAGCGGCCGCCCGGCGCGACCTCCTCGCCGGCAGCAGGGAGGGCGGGGACCTCCCCAGCCCCCTTGGGGAGGGGCGGCGCAGGAAACGCAGGAAAAACCCCTAGTCCTCCCGCCTCAGATCGGCGTAACGGGCCAGGAGTTTCTTCCGCCCCCCTTCGTCGAAATCCACCGTGATCTTCAGATCCGGGCCGAGTCCGGACCACTCCACCACCACCCCCGCCCCGAAGGTGGGGTGCACGACCCTTTCTCCCTTGATCAACCTGGGCCGGTCGTGGTCATCCTCCATCGGGTCTTCGCTGGAACCCCACACTTCGTCCTCCACCCTTCTCCCCCCCGAGGGCGCCATCGGCCTCCTCTCTCCGAACCCTTCCCGGTCCCTCCGACCCCAAGGGGCGACGGCCTGGACCCGGGGGGTCCTCCGCTCCTCCAGCATTCCGTCCAAAGGATCCAGGAAGGAGGACCGCACCCCCGCCAAGATGTCTCCCCCCCTTCGTCGCCTCCGGGCGTAGGAGAGATAGAGCTGGTCCCGAGCCCGGGTGATCCCCACGTAGAACAGACGCCGCTCCTCTTCCAGGGAAGCGGGATCCTCGTAAGCCCGGCTGAGGGGAAAGAGACCCTCTTCGAGGCCCGCGATGAACACCACCGGAAACTCCAGCCCCTTGGCGTTGTGAAGGGTCATGAGGGTCACCAGGTCGGCTCGAGGATCGTGGAGGTCCACGTCGGCCACCAGGGCCGTCCGTTGCAGGAACAGATCCAAGTCCCTAGAGCCTTCCGAAGAGCCGAGGGGATCCTCTTCCCCCTCGACCTCGAAATCCAGGGCAGCAGCAATGAGTTCCCGAACGTTCTCCGCCCTTTCCTCCCCTTCCGGCCCCTCTTCGGCCAGAAGATCCAGAAGGCCCAGTTCCTCCACCAACTCCTCCAGCAGTACTCCCACCCCCACTTCCAGCGAACGCACCTGGTACCGGCGGATAAGCTGGGCAAATACCTCCAGCCCTCGGGCACCCGCGGGCGGCATGCCGGGGATGCGGGAAGCCTGAGCCGCCGCCTCCAACAGGCTCGAGTCCGTCTGCCGTATCCAACCCCGGAGCGCTTCCAGGGCTTTAGGGCCGACGCCCCGGGGGGGGTAGCTCACCACCCGCTCGAAAGCTTCCAGGTCGCGAGGGTTGGAAAGGAGCCGCAGGTAGGCCAACACGTCCTGGATCTCCCGACGGGCATAGAAAGCCACACCGCCCACCACCTGGTAGGGGATCCCCTGATGCCGGAAGGCGTCCTCCAAGGCCCTGGCCTGGGCGTTGGTGCGGTAGAGCACAGCAAAGGAGCCATACTCGAGACCCTCGTCTTCCTCCATGCGGGTCCCGATCTCCCTGGCAATCCAAAGGGCCTCGTCCCCTTCGTCCGCGGCGGTGACCAATACCACCGGCCGACCTCCCGAGCGGGAGGTGCGCAACGTCTTGCCCTTCCGCATCACGTTGGCCCGGATGATCCGGTTGGCTGCTTCGAGGATCACCGGGGAAGAACGGTAGTTCTCCTCCAACCTCACGATCCTGGCCGAGGGGAAGCTCTGCTCGAAGTCCAGAATGTTGCGGATATCCGCCCCCCGCCATCCGTAGATGCTCTGGTCGTCGTCTCCCACCACCATCAGATTGGCCTCGGGCCCGGCCAAGAGTTCCAAGAACCGGAACTGCGCATGGTTGGTGTCCTGATACTCGTCCACCAGAAGGAAGGAGAAACGCTCCCGGTACTCTGCCAGGACTTCAGGGAACTGGCGCAAGAGTTCGACCGGTTTTACCAGCAGGTCGTCGAAATCGAAGGCATGGCGGCTTCGCAAGGCCTCCTGATACAAAGGATACACGCGGGCTGTGATGCGGGCCAGAAGATCGAGGCTTTCCCCGTGGGTTTCCACGAACTCCTGAACAGAAACCAGGCGGTTCTTGGCGGCGCTGACCTGGGCCCGCAACAGTTTGGGATTCCACCTCTTGGAGTCTACGCCCGCCTCTTCCTGGGCCCGCTTCATGACCCGCAGACTCTGCTCTTCGTCGTAGATGGTGAAGGTGGGGGGCCATCCCAAAAGGGGGGCGTGTCTGCGGAGCATACGCGCCCCCAGGGCGTGAAAGGTCCCCAACCACATCCCCCGGGGCTCTTCGCCCAGGAGGTTTCGGACCCGCTCCCGCATCTCTTGGGCGGCCTTGTTCGTGAAGGTCACCGCCAGGATGCGATGGGGAGCCACCCCATGGTGGCGAATGAGGTGACCGATCCGCACCGTCAGGACTCGGGTTTTCCCGGAACCGGCCCCCGCCAGAACCAAGAGAGGGCCCTGGAAATGCTCGACCGCCTCGCGCTGCGCCGGATTCAGGCCCACCAGGTACGGGACCGGTCCCTGAGCGCCCCCCCTCCCCTCCTTCACCCTTCCCCTCCTCCTTTCCCCCCCGCCACCGCCGGCAAACGGACGGCGAACGTGGTCTCCGATCCTGTCCCTCCCGGCGACACCAGTTCGAGCCGGCCGCCGTGGACCCCTTCCACAATGCGCCGGGCCAGGGAAAGCCCTACCCCCCACCCCCCCGGCCGCGTGGTGAACCCCGGCCGGAACAGCCTCCGGCGCACCGCAGGGGGAACCCCCGGTCCGCTGTCGGACACCGAAACCTCCACGGCGGCGCGCCCCAGGTTCCGAGCCTGGATCCGGATCGTCCCCCCTTGCCCCCCCAGGGCATCCAGGGCGTTCTTCACCAGGTTTTCCAGAGCCCAGAGGAGCAGGGTTTCGTTACCCCGCACCCCATGGAGGGGCCTTTCCAGGATCACCTCCAACCGTACCCCCGGCCCCAGGTGAGGGAGGCGGGGCTCCAGATAGGCGCGGAGGGAAGCCACCAGCCTCTCCACCCCGATCACCTCCAGAACGGGCGGATGCCCGATGAGTTCGAAGCGCCGGCTCGTCCTCTCCAAGCGCTCCACATCCTTCTCCATCTCTCCCATGACCTGTTCCGTGCTCAGGCCCCCGGGGCGTTCGCCGGGCGCCAGGCGCAGGAACTCGAGCCAGCCCTTCAGGGAAGACAAGGGGGTTCCCAGCTGGTGGGCCAGTTCCCGGGCCATGGCGTTCCACCCCCGTTCCTCCTCGGCCCGCTTGCGCGTCTGCAGCAGATAGAGCCCCAGGAGCCCCGTGACCAGGAGGCCGCCGGCTTGCAGCCAGGGGATCCACCGGAGTCCCCGGATTTCGGGGGGGTCTCCGAAATGCAGGAGCGCCACCTGGGGGTCTCCCAAGGGTGGGGCATGGCGGTCCAGTTCCCGAACGTAGGCCTTCACCCGGGCTTGTCCCTGGGGGGTGGCCAGGTCCGTGGCGAAGGGAAGGTTGGCCGCCGCCAAGACAGTGTCGTTCGGGCCGGTGAGCACCAGGGGTACCCGCGTCTCCAAGAGGATCCCCTGCAGCTGGAACAGGAGCTCCACGGCATCCGGTGGCCAGGGTTCCCGCCCCAAGCCGGGATCCGTCATAGCCTCCTGGACCTGGGCATAGAGCCGGGACAGGGTAGATGCATGGGCCCTCAGGGCATCCGCAATCCGGTCCGTGTACAGGAGAACCCAGGCCAGATGCCCCAGAAAGAGCAGGCCCAGGACGGCGGGCCAGGTGCGCCGGGTCAAGGGTCGAGCCGGTGGAACCCGAGGTAAGGGTGAAGGACCTCCGGAAGGGCCACCCCGCCTCCCTCCTCTTGATAGGTCTCCAGGAGGGCCACCACGAGCCGGGGCAGGGCCACACCTGAGCCGTTCAAGGTATGAAGGAATTCCGGGCGGGCCCCCGGCTGGGGACGGTACCGGAGGTTGGCTCGCCGGGCCTGGTAGTCGGTGAACACCGAACAGCTGGACACCTCCAGCCATTTCCCCACCCCCGGCGCCCAAACTTCCAGATCGTAGGTCATGGCGCTGGAAAAGCCCAGGTCGCCCGCGGCCAAAAGAACCACCCGGTAGGCCAGGCCCAGGCGCTGGAGGACGGTTTCGGCCTCCCGGGTGAGTTCTTCCAACGCCTGTCGGCTCCTCTCGGGGGCTTCGAAACGGACCAGCTCCACCTTGTCGAACTGGTGGACCCGGAGAAGCCCTCGGGTGTCCTTTCCGGCGGCCCCGGCCTCCCTGCGGAAGCAAGGGGAATAGGCCGTGTAGCGGAGGGGAAGTTCATGGGCCTCGAGGATCTCGTCCCGATGCAGGTTGGTCACCGGCACCTCGGCGGTGGGGATCAGCCACAGCTCGTCCCTTTCCACCACGTACGACTCTTCGGCGAACTTGGGGAGCTGGCCGGTTCCCGTCATGGTTTCCGGCGTCACCAGGTAGGGTACCCGCAACTCCAGGTAGCCGTGCTCGCACGTATGGAGGTCCAGCATGAAGTCGATGAGGCCTCGCTGAAGCCGCGCCCCCCTGCCCTTCAACAAGGGGAAGCCGGATCCCGAAATCTTGGCTCCCCGGGGAAGATCCAGGATCCCCAGCTTCTCCCCCAACTCCCAGTGGGGCTTGGGGGCGAACGAGAAGCGGGGGAGTTCCCCCCACTCCCGCACCACCCGGTTGGACTCCTCTCCCCCCGGAGGTACCTCGGGCAGGGGGAGGTTAGGGAGTCGGAGGAGCTCTTGTCGGATCTCCTCTTCCACCCCGGCCAACAGGTGGTCCAGCTCGGCAATCCGGTCTCCCACCCGCCGCATTTCCAGGATCTCTTCGGCCGGCTCTTCCCCCCGCTTCTTCCGCTCGCCGATCCGGCGGGATACCTGATTCCGCAGGGCCTTCAGCTCCTGCCCCTCGGCAATGAGCTTCCGCCTCAACTCGTCCCGGCTCAATAGCCGGTCCACGGCGGCCGGATGCGACGGGTCCCCCCGACGAGCCAGGGCAGCTTTCGTTCCCTCGGGATCGGACCGGATGAGCTTCAGATCCAGCATGACTCCCCTCTACTTCCGTTTCCGGGGGAGGAGGTTCCGGTCGTTGCAGTTGGGATTCACGTCGAAGACAAAGGTCACCGTCCCCGCCGCCGGATCCACGGCCAGGGGCTGGAGCTTGCCGTAGTATACGCACAAGGTCCCGTAGAACCCCGTCGTTTGGCGGGTACGCACCACGTACGTGGTCCCCAGCTCCACGGGGACCG
>JAUQOX010000010.1:0-22590 GCA_030550695.1 Gemmatimonadota bacterium
GGAACCCCCAGGTAGGCCCCCACCATGGCCATCATCTTCACGTCCCCCCCGCCCATGGCCTCCTTCTTGAAAAGCCAGCGCCCCACCCCGGCCACCCCCCAAAGAAGTCCGTAACCCACGGCCGCGCCCAAGGTTGCCGACCACCACGACGGTCCCCCGGGCCAAGGAGCCAAGGCCAGCCCGAGGGCCAGGCCCCCCAGGGAGAACTGGTCGGGAATGATGTAGAAACGGGCATCGCTTACGGCGATTCCCAGCAGAAGGGTAAGGAAGAGTGCGCCCCGCACGGCCTCTACCGAAAGTCCGAATTGGAAGAAGCTCCCGGCCCAAATGAGGCCCGTAGCCAACTCCACCGCCGGGTATTGGGGGCTGATGAACATCCCGCACGACCGGCAGCGGCCCCTGAGGAGCACCAGGTAGCTGAAGAGAGGAATGTTGTCGAACCACCGGATGGCCGCCCCACACCCCGGACAGTGGGAGGGGGGGTGGATCACCGATTCCTCTTTGGGCCAGCGCAACGTGCATACGTTGAGAAAGGATCCCAGGATCAGGCCCAGGGCACCGGCACCCAGAACCACCACCCATCCCGCCCCGACAAAGGAATCCGTCACTTTCCGTCCTCCGAGCCGTGCCCGTGGATCAACGCATAGAGCAACACCGCTCCCGCCAAGGCGGCGTTGAGGGAGTCCACCCCCTCCGCCATGGGGACGGCTACCGAACCCCTTGCCTTCCTTCGGACGGCGGGCCGAAGGCCCGCCCCTTCGTTGCCCAAAGCCAGGGCCCAGGAAGGCCCGGGATCCAGCCGACCCACCGCTTCTCCCCCGGGCTCGGCCGCCCAAAGGGCGATCCCCCGGTCCGAGAGGTATGCGGCGGCCCGTCCCCAGGGAGCCACGAGGACCGGCACATGGACGAGGGCCCCCGCAGCCGCCCGGGCCGCCTTGGGGCTCCAGGGATCGGCCGTACCTTCCAGGGCCACCACGGCATGGACTCCGAAGGCCCATGCGGCCCGCACCAGCGTCCCCACGTTCCCCGGATCCTGCAGTCCGTCCAGGATCAGCAGGCGCGGCCGGGGAAGGGCCTGGAGGATCTCCCAGGACCACCGGGGCTCCTCCAGCACCAGGAGCACCCCTTGGGGGCGCTCGGTGGGGGCCAGGGTTTCCATGTCGGCGTCCGGGACCTCGTACCAGGGGATCCCGCTGCTGCGAAGCTCGTCCCAGACCTTCTGGCCCCCTTCCGTGGCGGCCAGGCGGGGCGAGACCACGGCGAAGCGGATCCGGGGCGGCCGGCAAGCCCTCAGGGCCTCCCTTACCCCCCGTACCCCTTCCACCAGGAACAGACCCTCCCGGCGGCGGAGCTTGGGAACCGAAAGCCGGCTCAAGAGCCGCCGGCGCTCCCGGCTCAGGGGGGCGGACCTCACCTCACCCCCCCTCCCTGCCCCCCGCCGGAGCCGGCCCCCATGGGCCGTGCCGGGGGAGGCGCGGTACCTGGTGCGGGGGGCGGAGCGGTCTGCCCCCCGCCGGAGCCGGCCCCCATGGGCCGTGCCGGGCCCACCTGTTCCAACCCGAGGGCCCGGGGCATCCTCCCCTCTCCCCGCCCGCCGGCCCCAGGGGACCCGGGGGGGCCGAGGGCCGTGGGAGCTCTCGCGGGTCTTCCCCGGGGGAGAAAGAACGTTTCTCTTATCTCCGGCCCTTCGGCTTCCTTCTTGCCCGTTCTCGGGAGCTTGTCCCACCAGAGGGAAACACCACCATGGACCATCCTCTTCCCGTGGCCCTGACCATTGCCGGTTCGGATTCCGGAGGCGGAGCAGGGATCCAGGCGGACCTCAAGACGTTCCATGCCTTCGGAGTCTTCGGCACTTCGGCCCTTACGGCCATCACCGCCCAGAATACGCTGGGGGTTCATGCCGTCCACGCCGTTCCTCTGGACATCGTGGAAGCCCAGATCCAGGCCGTGGCCGAGGATCTTCCGCCGGGTGCGACGAAAACCGGGATGCTGGCCACGTCGGACCTGGTCCGGACCGTGGCCCGGAAGATCCGGGAGCTCTCCCTTCCCAACCTGGTGGTGGATCCCGTCATGGTGTCCACCACCGGCCACCGACTCCTGGACCCCGACGCGGAAGAGGCCCTGGCGGAGGAACTCCTTCCTCTGGCCACCCTGGTGACCCCGAACCTTCACGAGGCGGGAATCCTGGTAAGGGAACGGGTGGACTCCTTGGAGGCCATGGCCTGGGCCGCCCGGCGCCTGGTGGAAATGGGCGCCCGGGCGGCGCTGGTCAAGGGAGGACACCTTTCCCAAGACAAGGCCGTGGACCTCCTGTGGGACGGCCGCCGGGAACGGATCTGGGAACGCCCCCGCCTGAACACCCGCCACACCCACGGGACCGGCTGCACCCTTTCGGCTGCCGCGGCAGCGGGGCTGGCACGGGCGCTTCCCTTGGAAGAAGCGGTGGCCCTGGCGGTGGACTTCGTGGCCCGGGCCATCGCCTCGGCCCCCGGACTTGGGAGGGGATTCGGCCCCGTGAATCATTTCGCCGGGACTCCCTTCTGGCCCGCCCCCCCGGCTGGGCCTTGAAGGGGCGGGGGGAGCCGCCGGATCAAGGTCCGGACGAGTCGGGCCAGACGGCCCCCCGCCCCTCTCCCCACCTCCAGGACCTCCCCATGGTCCAGGGCCCCCTTGCCCAGCCCTGCCGCCGGATTGGTCACCAGGGAGAACGCCACGACCCGTAGGCCGAGGGCGGCGGCTACCACCACTTCCGGCACGGTGGACATCCCCACCACCTGGGCTCCCAGGCGCTGGAGCATCCTCACCTCCGCCGGGGTCTCGTAGCTGGGGCCCAGGACGGCCGCATAGGTTCCCCGTGCCAAGGGGATCCGGAGGTCCCGAGCCACCTCCAGGGCCAGGGCCTCGAGCTGAGGATCGTAGGGCCGACGGAGGCTGGCCGGTGGCCAGGGGCGAAGCTCCGCCCCGCCCTCCCCGGGGTGCGGGTCCCGCCACGGGGGGCGGGCGCCTTCTCCGGCGGTCCCGGCGGCCGCAAGACCCGGTGGGGCGAGGGGATTTCGCCCCGTCAGGTTGATGTGGTCCGCCAGCACGACCAGGTCGCCCGGTTCCAGGCGTCCGTCCAAAGCGCCCGCCGCGTTGGTGAAGACGGCCGTTTCAGCGCCCAGGGCGGCAGCCAGCCGCACCGGCCAGACCACCCGGCGAGGGGAGTGGCCCTCATAGAGGTGAAACCGCCCCGATTGGACCAAGACCCTCCTCCCTTCCAGCCACCCCGCCACGAATTCCCCCGCGTGCCCGGCCACCCCCACCCGGGGGAAGCCCGGCAGGCGGTCGTAGGGGACACGGACCGGGTCCTCGATTTCCGCCGCGAGGCCGCCCAGGCCGGAGCCGAGCACCAGAAACACTTCCGGACGCCCGGCCACACTCTGCCGCAGGACCTCGAAGGCCGCATCCGTCACAGGAGCATCCCCGCTACGGTGGCCGTCATGAACGCCGCAAGGGAACCTGCCACCATGGCCCGGAGCCCCACCCGGGAAAGGTCATGCCTCCGTTCCGGGGCAATCCCCCCGATTCCTCCGATCTGGATGGCGATGGAAGAGAAGTTGGCGAAACCCGACAGAGCATACACCGCAATGACCACCGACCGGGGCTCCAGGCCCCCTCCCCCCTGGAGGAGGGAGGAGAGTTGCAGATAGGCCACGAACTCGTTCACCACCGTTTTCACCCCCAGAAGCGACCCCACCGTACCCGCATCTCCCCACGGCACCCCCATGAGCCAGGCCAGGGGAGCCAAAGCCCACCCCAGGATCCTCTCCAGAGACAGGCCCTCCAGACCGATCCAACTTCCCGCCCAGGCCAGCAGGGCGTTGGCCATGGCAATCAGGGCAATGAAGGCCAGGAGCATGGCGGCCACGTTCAGGGCCAGTTTGAGACCGTCCCCGGCTCCCCGGGCGGCGGCGTCGATGACGTTGACGTCGGGACGCTCCAGTTCCAGCCGGAGGGTTCCCCGGGTCACCGGCTCCTCGGTTTCCGGCAACATGAGCTTGGCCATCACCAAGGCCGCGGGTGCCGACATCACGGACGCCGCCAGCAGGTGGCCGGCGATGTCGGGAAAGTAGGACACCAGCATTCCCACGTAGGCGGCCATCACCCCCCCCGCCACGGTGGCGAACCCCCCCGTCATCACCGCGTGGATCTCCGAGACGGTCAGGGTACTGATGAAGGGCTTGATCATCAGGGGAGCCTCCGTCTGGCCCACGAAGATGTTGCCGGCAGCCGAGAGGGTTTCGGCCCCGGAGGTGCCCAGGGTCTTCTGCATCACCCAAGCCACCCCCTTCACCACCGCCTGCATGATCCCCAGATGGTAGAGCACCGTCATGAGGGACGAAAAGAAAATGATGGTCGGCAGAACGTTGAAGGCAAAGGAAGCGCCCGTGCGGGCTACCTGGTTGGGGATCTCCTGGATGGGGGCGTTCGTGCCGGCCTCTCCCAGGCCCATGGGGACGTTGTTGTAGACCAGGTCCCCAAAGATGAATCGGGCTCCCTCCACGGTGAAGCCCAAGAGGGCCACCACCCCTCGGTTCATGGCATCGAACACCGCAACTCCCACGGGGGTCTTCAGAATGAAGAGGGCAAAGACCAACTGAAGGCCCACCCCCCACAGGACCACCCTCCAGGCCACCACCCGTCGGTCCACACTGAGGGCCCAGGCCAGGAGGCAGAGGACCGCCATGCCCGCCAGGGACCTGGCCCGGGCCTCCAGGGGCGTATCCAGCTTCTGGACGCCCTGTTCCCGGAGGAGGACCTGTCCTTGGGACGGCGCCCGGGGCGGAGCTTCCTGGATCACCTCGCTCCCCGGAGGGGGGCCTTCCGGAGGCGCCCCCGGACGGCTGGCCCGTGTCTCCACCACCGCCCCCACCCCCACGAATAGACCTGCCACCACCCATAGGCCCACTACGGCAAAGCAAGGACGTCTCATCTCGCAACACTCCTGGGTCGAGAACTCCCCGGGGGCGCCGGGTCCTCCTGGCAGACCCGGGAGGCAGCGGCGGCCCCGAGGGCCGGTGTCCGGGCAACCACCCACCGCCTCCCCCCGCCAGGAACGGGGCAGGGGGCGACCGAAAACCTCATCCGATGCCTCCAGTCCATGCCCCTCACCACCACCCTCCGCCCCGAAGCTCGGAGCGGGATATCCGCACCTTGCGGCGCTTGGCCCTCACCAGCACCGGGTTGTAGAACCAGGGCACCAGGACCATACCGGCCACGAATCCCCCGACATGGGCCAGGAACGCTACACCTCCCCCACCCCCCTCCACCGCGGCGGTGGAGGAGGCGAGCTGCAGGAGGAACCAGTAGCCCAGGAAGAACCAGGCAGGTAGTGGAAAGATCCGGATGAAGACGAGGAGGATGAAGAGGGTATAGACCCGCACCCGAGGGTAGAGGAGAAGGTAGGCTCCCATGACCCCGCTGATGGCCCCCGAGGCGCCCACCATGGGCAGCGGCGACGACGCCTCGTACCCCACATGGGTCAGGGCTGCCGCCAGGCCGCACAGGAGGTAGAAGACCAGGTAGCGCCCGTGGCCCATGGAGTCCTCCACGTTGTTGCCGAAGATCCACAGGAACCAGAGATTCCCGATGAGGTGCATCCAGCTCCCGTGGAGGAACATGGAAGTGAAGAGGGTGGGCCAGCGCAGTCCCCCCAAGGAACAAGGGCCTTCCCCCCAGGGCGAGTCCGCCCCCCCATGCCCGGTGAGCTCCGCCGGAATCGCCCCATATCGGCACACCGAGGCCATCAAAGCTTCCTCCGAGAATCCGGCGCCCTGGACGTAGACCCAGGTCCCCACGCAAGCCCCCATGAGGAGGAGGGTGGCCAAGGGGTAGATCTCCGTGGGGTTTTCGTCGTAAAGGGGGAACATGCCTCCCTGGGGGTGGCTCGGGGTCGCGGCGGCCTGGACCCAAGGGATGGGGACCGGGCCGCGGGAAGGATAGGGGGGGATCCACCGCTCTGCCAGGGGAGGCGGACCGGGGGAACCGACCCCCGTTCTGCCAGAGCGGCGGGGAAAGGGGAATACGTGCGTCAATCTGGCGGTTTTTTCCGCCGCGGCGCCCCCTGGATTCCGGCACGGACGTTGCTCCCCTCCCGGGGGAGGCGTTTCCACGGGCCCGCTCCGGGCGGGCCAACCCCCCAATCTGGACCAAGCTTCGAAGACGAGGAGAACCCATGGGAAAGGTGATCGGGATTGATCTGGGAACCACCAACTCGGTGGTGGCGGTGATGGAGGGCGGCGAGCCGGTGGTCATTCCCAACTCGGAAGGGGGAAGGACCACACCTTCGGTGGTAGCCTTCACCAAGGACGGCGAGCGTCTCGTGGGTCAGGTGGCTCGCCGGCAGGCTATCACCAACCCCAAGAACACGGTGTTTTCCATCAAGCGGTTCATGGGGCGGAAGTTCTCCGAAGTCGCCCATGAACGGCGTCTGGTGCCCTATGAGGTCGTTGCCGACGAGCAGGATCGGGTATTGGTACGCATACCCAACGCAGGCAAGACCTTCACCCCCCCCGAGATCTCCGCCATGATCCTGCAGAAGATGAAGCAGACCGCGGAAGACTACCTGGGGCAGAAGGTGACCCAGGCCGTGATCACCGTGCCTGCCTACTTCAACGATGCCCAGCGCCAGGCCACCAAAGATGCCGGGAAGATCGCCGGGCTCGAGGTGCTCAGGATCATCAACGAGCCCACCGCCGCGTCACTGGCCTACGGGTTGGACAAGAAGAAGGACGAGAAGATCGCCGTCTTCGACCTGGGCGGCGGGACCTATGACATCTCCATCCTGGAGCTGGGAGACGGCGTGTTCGAGGTCAAGGCCACCAACGGCGATACCCACCTGGGGGGAGACGACCTGGACCAGCGGATCATCGACTGGCTGGTGGCGGAGTTCAAGAAGGACCAGGGGATCGACCTCTCCCAGGACCCCATGGCCCTCCAGCGGCTGAAAGAGGCGGCGGAAAAAGCCAAGATGGAGCTCTCGTCCACCCTGCAGACGGACATCAACCTGCCCTTCATCACGGCCACCCAGGAAGGGCCCAAGCACCTGAACTACACCCTGACCCGTGCCAAATTCGAACAGCTCATTGAAAAGGAGCTGGCACGCCTGATCCCTCCCATGGAACAGGCTCTGAAGGACGCGGGGCTGACCAAGGATCAGATCGACGAGGTGGTCCTGGTGGGGGGCTCCACCCGCATTCCCAAAGTCCAGCAGATCGTGCGGGAGTTCTTCGGCAAGGAGCCCCACAAGGGGGTGAACCCCGATGAGGTGGTGGCCGTCGGCGCGGCCATCCAGGCGGGGGTCTTGGCAGGAGACGTCAAGGACGTGCTCCTTTTGGACGTGACGCCCCTCTCCCTGGGCATCGAGACCCTGGGCGGCGTGATGACGGTCCTCATTCCGCGCAACACCACCATCCCCACCCGGAAGACAGAGGTGTTCTCCACCGCGGAGGACAACCAAACCACGGTGGAGATCCACGTCCTCCAGGGCGAGCGGAAGATGGCCATCGACAACAAGACCATCGGGAAGTTCCAGCTTACCGGCATCCCGCCGGCACCCCGGGGCATGCCCCAGATCGAGGTCACCTTCGACATCGATGCCAACGGTATTCTTCACGTCTCGGCCAAGGATCGCGCCACAGGCAAGGAGCAGAAGATCCGCATCGAGGCGTCCAGCGGGCTCTCCGAGAAGGAAATCGAAAAGATGATCCGGGACGCCGAGATCCACGCCAAGGAAGACGAGGAGCGCCGGGCCAAGGTGGAAGCCCGCAACCAACTGGACGCGCTGGTCTACCAGGTGGAGAAGGACTCGAAGGAGTGGGGCGACAAGATCTCCCCCGCCACCCGCGAACGCCTGAACCGTGCGGTGGAAAAGGCCAAGGAGGCCTTGAAAGGCGACAACACCGCCGCCATCAACCAGGCCCGGGACGAACTCATGCAAACCTTCAGCGCCGCCGGCCAGGAGATGTATCAGGCTGCCGGCTCCGGGGCTTCTTCCTCCGATACGGCCGCGGAAGCGGCCGCCGCGGGGGCGAGGGCTTCCGGGGAGAGCCGGTCGTCGGAAGACGAGGGGGTGGTGGAGGCGGACTACGAGATCGTCGACGAAGGGAAGTCCTGAGCCCCCGGTGGGGCAGGGGTGCGCCCGGCGAGGGGGCCCTCGGTCAAGTTCAGCCGGCCCGCGCCGGTCCCCCGCCCGGGCAACCGTGGGCTCCCCCCCAAAGTCCAACCCCGGGAAGGGTGTTTCTCGGAGGGGCGTGAGGTCCCGGAGGTTCCTTCGGCAGGGGACCCCCGGGATCCCCCCCGGTGTATTCGCAGAGGGCCTTCGGCAGGGTGTAGCCTTTGCCTGCCTGGCCGGAGAAAGGTGGTAGGGAAGCCCGGAAACCAGAGAGAGCTGAGCTATGTTCGATCCCCTCAAAGCAAAACTGCACGTCATCGGCCTGGTGACCCTGGCTTTCGTTCTGGGCATCGGCCTGGCTTCGGGGCTCGGTTGGACGGGCCCGTCCTTCGCCATGCCCGCCATCTCCCAGTCCCCCCAGGTGTCGGAGGCGGCCGTTCGTCCGGCCTTGGACCTGAGCGAGGCCTTTGCGAACGTGGCCGAGGTGGTGACCCCGGCCGTGGTCCGGATCGAGGTGGTGTCCACCCGACGGATCTCCACCTCCCGAAGCCTTCCCATCCCGGAAGAGTTTCGGCGCTTTTTCAACTTCCCCGACCAGCCCGACCTCCAGCAGCACCCCGAAGTGCCCGTGCAGGCAGGAGGTTCCGGGTTCTTCGTGTCGGAAGACGGCTATATCCTGACCAACAACCACGTGGTGGAGGGCGCCGAAGAGATCCGGGTCTACCTCATCGACGGTCGCCACTTCCAGGCCTCGGTGGTAGGCGCCGACCCGACCACGGACATCGCCGTGATCAAGGTGGAGGGCAAGGGCTTTCCGTTCCTTTCGCTGGGCCGTTCCGATTCCTTGAGGGTGGGGGAATGGGTTTTGGCCATCGGGAACCCTGGTTTCGGAGGGGATCCGAACACCCTGGCCTATACCGTCACCGCCGGGATCGTCAGCGCCAAGGGCCGCCCCCTGAGCCTGATCCGCTCGGAACTGGAGCGTCGCCCTGAATTCGGGCAGGCCCTGTCGGGGTACGCCATCGAGGATTACATCCAGACGGATGCCGTGATCAACCGAGGGAATTCAGGCGGCCCCATGGTGAATCTCAGGGGCCAGGTGGTGGGGGTGAATTCCGCCATCATGACCCCCACGGGGTACTACGCCGGCTACGGGTTTGCAGTGCCCATCGACCTGGCCGGACGGGTCATGGAAGACCTGATCCGCTACGGCCGTGTCCGCCGGGGGTGGCTGGGGGTTCAGATCACCGCCGTGACCCAGGAAGATCAGGAATACTTCAACCTCCCGTCGGTGGCGGGAGTCCTGGTGAACGGGGTTACCGAGGGCAGTCCGGCGGCCCGGGCCGGCCTGAAGGAAGGGGACATCATCTACTCGGTGGACGGGGTGGTGGTGCCTTCCCCCAACGGACTCCAGAACCTCATCGCCCGCAGGCGCCCCCGGGACGAGGTAACCTTGCGGGTCTACCGGGACCGGGCCCCCAGGGACATCAAGGTCCAGCTGGGCGAAGCCCCCATCGCCCCTGCAGAGACACCGGCGCCGGCCCCGGCCTCGCCGGCCGCGGAAGAGAAACTGGGGATCACCGTAGGGGAACTGACCCCCGAACTGGCCCGTCGGTGGGAGTATGCCGAGGCCGGCGGGGTCGTGGTCACCGAGGTAACGCCCTTGGGACCCGCGGCCCGGCGGGGCATCGCGCCGGGGGTGAAGATCCTGGAGATCAACGGCGAGGCGGTGAAAACCCCCGGAGACGTGCGTCGGATCCTGCAGAAAGTCCCGGGAGGAACCGTAGTCTCGCTGCGGATCGGTTTCGCCGACGGGTCCACGCGGATCGTCACGGTGCGTACGGCCAACCGCTGATTCCCTTCCCTTCCGAGCCTTCGTGGGTTGCCGCCCCCGGACTCCGGGGGCGGTTCTTTTTGTGCCCATCCAGCGTTGTTGATGGCCTTCGGAGGGGTGTTATCTTTTGGGACACGTGGGGTTTCCGTGCCCCCGGCACGAGCGGAAGTGGCGGAACTGGTAGACGCGCGAGACTTAGGATCTCGTGGCTTCGGCCGTGGGGGTTCGAGTCCCCCCTTTCGCATGCGGCCCCGCGGGAAGAGCGGCGGGGCCGGCTCCACCGCCCCCTCAACCCCCCGACGGGAATGGCCATCGATCCGACGAGTTTGCACATCGAGCTGGAGGAGCAGGAAGGCTGGCGGCGGCGCCTCACCGTGACCGTCCCTGCCGGAACCGTTCAGGCCGAACGGGACAAGGTCCTCCAGCAGCTGGGGAGCCGGATCAGGCTGCCGGGCTTTCGGAAGGGGAAGATCCCGCCCCGTGTGGTGGAACAACGGTTCGGAGCTGCGGTGGACCGGGAGACCTTGGACCAGGTGATCCGGGAAGCATATCGGGAGGCTCTCCGGGCCCGCCAGCTGGAGCCGATCTCCGAGGGGGAACTGGAAGCCGTAGACTACCGCCCCCGGGAGGATCTTACCTTCTCCATCTCCTTCGACGTGCGGCCCACCCTCCAGTTGGCCCGCCTGGGCGGGTTCACGTTGGAGCGGCCCAAAATCGAGGTGACGGAGGAGGAGGTGGAAAGGGTCCTGGCCCGACTCCAGGAGCAGAACGGCGTCTGGAAGCCGGTGGAGGAAGGCCCGGCGGAAGAGGGCAATCTGGTGAGCCTGGAGGTCCAGCGGCTGTCTGCCGGGGGGGAGCCGGAAGGGGACGCCAAGTCGTACGAAGTGGTGCTGGGAGCCGGGGAAGTCCTTCCCCAGGTGGAGGAGGCCCTGCGAAACATTCCTGTGGGATCGTCCGGTGAGGTGCAGGTAAGCTACCCCGACGACTACCCCAACGAGGCCCTGCGCGGTCGGAGCCAACGGCTCCGGATCCAGGTCCGGGGGCGGAAGGTGCGGGAGCTGCCGCCCTTGGACGACGCCTTTGCCAGATCCGTGGGGGACTTTGCCGATCTGGCGGCACTCCGGGCCCGGATCCGGGAAGACCTGGAAAGGGAAGCCCAGAACGAGGCGGACCGCCTGGTGAGGAGCCAGCTCATGGACCGGATTTTGGAGGCCAACCCCTTCCAGGTTCCCCGCTCCATGGTGGATCGCTACCTGGATACCCTCCTGGGTGATACCTCCAAACTGGACCCGGAGGCGGTGGCCCGGACCCGGGAAAGCCTCCGCCCCGAGGCGGAGCGGGGAGTCAAACGGATCCTGGTGGTGGAGCGGGTTGCGGAGCTCCAGGGACTTCGGGCCACGGAGGCGGAGCTGGATGAGAGGATTCAGGCCGTCGCCAGCCGGAACAACACCCATCCGGCCCAGCTCTACGCCCGACTGCAAAAGTCGGGAGCCTTGGAACGCATGGAGCGGGAGATCACCGAGGACAAGGTGTACCGGTTTCTCCTGAGCCAGTCCACCGTGAGGGATCTCTGAGCCGGACCCTCGATCTCTGCCTCGGCCGTGGACCGGGGTATCACGAGCGGGAATGAAGGAGAAGCCCAGGCATGCCCATCTACCCCCCTTACGTCATCGAGAGAACCAGCCGCGGCGAGCGGAGCTACGACATTTTCAGCCGGCTCCTCATGGACCGCATCGTATTCCTGGGGAGTCCCATCGACGACCACGTGGCCAACATCATCATCGCCCAGTTGCTCTTCCTGGACGCGGAAGACCCCGAGAAGGACGTCTACATGTATATCAACTCGCCGGGGGGGAGCGTTTACGCGGGCTTGGCCATCTACGACACCATGCGCCAGATGAGGGCACCGGTGGCCACTTTCTGCGTGGGAATGGCGGCATCCATGGCGGCCATCCTGGTGGCCGCGGGCGAAAAGGGGAAACGCTCGGCCCTTCCCAACTCCCGGATCATGATTCACCAGCCCTCTTCCGGAGCCTATGGAACCGCCGCCGACATCGAGATTGCGGCCAGGGAAATCCTCAACATCCGCCAACGCCTCAACGAAATCCTGTCCTTCCACACCGGTCAGCCCTTGGAGCGGATCGCCGAGGACGTGGATCGGGACCGTTTCATGAGTCCCCAGGAAGCCCGGGAATACGGCATCATCGACCGGGTGCTGGAGCCGGGGGAAACGGGGAGGGTCGCCGAAAAGCCCAAGGATTCCCACCGGCCGGTACCGGCCGGGGATGGAGAGGACGATGAGGGTGGGGGGCCCGAAGCGGCCTGAACGGCCCCCTCGGGGAACCCGCCGGAGGGGTAGCGGCAGGGGGGAGGGATGAAGGGGGAGGATACCGGCAAGCTCGGGGTCGTCCGGCAGGAGGCGGGAAAAGGAAAGCCACCGGCGTAGGGGGGAGCACCTTTCCCCGGCCAGGGAGGAGCGCCACGACGATGATCAGCGACAGACACTTGCGGTGCAGCTTTTGCGGCAAGCCGAAAGACAGCGTGAAGCGCTTCATCTCGGGTCCTTCGGTCTACATCTGCAACGAGTGCGTCGCCCTCTGCAACGAGATCCTGGCCGAGGAAGAGGAACGGGAGGCCCTTGAGTCCCGGATCCCCAGCCCCACCCCCAAGGAGATCAAGGCGATCCTGGATCAATACGTCATCGGCCAGGAAGAGGCCAAGAAGGCTCTGTCGGTGGCGGTCTACAACCACTACCAGCGAATCAACCATCAGGGGGTTTTGGACGACGTGGAGATCGACAAGGCCAACATCCTCCTCGTCGGCCCCACCGGTGTCGGGAAGACCCTCCTGGCCCAGACCCTGGCGCGGATCCTCCACGTGCCCTTTACCATCGCCGACGCCACCACGTTGACCGAAGCCGGCTACGTGGGGGAGGATGTGGAGAACATTCTGGTCCGCCTCCTCCAGGCCGCCGATTTCAACATCGGGGAGGCCGAGCGGGGGATCGTCTACATCGACGAGCTGGACAAGATTGCCCGCAAGTCGGAGAACCCCTCCATCACCAGGGATGTGTCCGGGGAGGGGGTTCAGCAGGCCCTGCTGAAGATCCTGGAAGGCACCGTGGCCTCCGTTCCCCCCCAAGGGGGCAGGAAGCACCCGCAGCAGGAATACATCCAGGTCAACACCCGGAACATCCTGTTCATCTGCGGGGGAGCTTTCGAAGGGTTGGACAAGATCGTGGAGGCCCGCATCGGCAAGCGTCAGATCGGGTTCTTGGGCGAGGCCGCCCGGACTCCCAAGGAGCAGATCCTTCGCCTGGTAGAGCCCGAGGATCTGCAGAGGTTCGGCCTCATCCCCGAGCTGGTGGGGCGGTTGCCGGTGGTGGTGGCCTTGGATCCCTTGGATGAGGAAGCCCTGGTGCGGATCCTCCAGGAGCCCAAGAACGCCCTCATCAAACAGTACACGAAGATGCTGGAGCTGGAGGGGGTGGGGCTCACCTTCGAGCCGGCGGCCGTCCGGGCCATCGCGGCCAAGACCCTGAAGCGGGGGACCGGGGCGCGGGGCCTGAGGGCCGTGGTGGAGGAGATCCTGCGGGACCTTCTCTTTGAAATCCCCTCCCGTCATGACATCCGGGAGGTGGTGGTGACGGAGGAGTGCGTGACCCGCGGGACCCCCCCCTTGCTCCTCCTCCGGCCGGAAGCGGAGCGCCGAAAGGCCTGATCCGGCCCCTCTGCGGCCTTCCATCCCCCCCAGGCGTCGCCATGCCCCTCCTGCAACGCACCGACGGCCCCTTTCCGGTTCCCTCCGAGCTTCCGGTGGTGCCGCTGCGGGACCTGGTATTCTTCCCTTACATGGTGCTCCCCCTCCTCATCGGTCGGGAGGGGTCCCTGGCCGCCTTGAACGAGGCGGAACAAGGGGAGGGGCTTCTCCTCCTGTTGGCCCAGCGTGATGCCGCCACGGACGACCCCACGCCGGAAGAGCTCTACCGGCTCGGAACCGTCGTCCGCCTCCTTCAGATCACCCGGCTCCCGGAGGGGGTGGCCCGGGTGGTGTTCGAGGGGCTGGGACGGGCGGCGGCCGACACGCTGGCCCGTCAGGGGGCCTCCCTCAGGGCGCAGGTCCGGGTTCCGGAGGGCGGGGAAAGGGAGAGTCCCGAAGGGGTGGACCCGGAGACCGAGGCCCTGGCCCGCACGGTCCGGAAGCTCTTCGAAGATTACGTGGAGCGGAATCCCCGCCTGCCCCGGGAGCTGGCTTCCACCCTGGTGGGGGTTCAGGATCGGGTTCGCATGGCCCATCTGGTCTCCGGCCACCTCCTCCTCAACGTGCCGGAGAAACAGGAACTCCTGGAAGCCCCCTCCCTTCACCGCCACCTGGAGCTCCTGCGGGAGATCCTGGCCCGGGAGCTGGAGATCCTGCGGATCGAAGCCAAGCTGGACGAGGAGATCCAGCAACAGATGGACTCGGACCGCCGGCAGTTCTACCTGCAGGAACAGCTCAAGGCCATCCATCGGGAACTGGGGGCGGTGGAAACCGAGTGGGACGAGCTGGAGAAGAGCGTTGCCTCCACCCCTCTCCCCCCCCGGGTCCGGGAGCGGGCGGAACGGGAGATGGCCCGTCTGCGACGCCTGAACCCCGTGGCCCCGGAAGCGGCGGTGATCCGCACCTATCTGGACTGGATCCTCGGACTCCCCTGGATGGCCCGGAGCCAGGACAATTTGGATGTGGGCCACGCCGCCCGGATCCTGGACGAGGCCCACTACGGCCTGGAGGAGGTGAAGGCCAGGATCCTCGAACACATTGCCGTCCTGTCCCTGGTGGGGAATCTACAGGGACCCATCCTTTGCCTGGTGGGGCCGCCGGGGGTCGGCAAGACCTCCCTGGGACGCAGCATCGCCAAGGCCCTGGGACGGGATTTCATCCGGGCTTCCCTCGGGGGGGTCAGGGACGAAGCCGAAATCCGGGGGCACCGGCGAACCTACGTGGGCGCGCTGCCCGGGCGGATCCTGCAAGGCATGAGGCGAAGCGGAACCCGCAACCCGGTGTTCCTTCTGGACGAGGTGGACAAGCTGGCCCGGGACTTCCACGGCGACCCCGGGGCGGCGCTCCTGGAGGTGCTGGACCCCGAACAGAATCGGACCTTCGTCGACCACTATCTGGAGCTGGAGTTCGACCTGTCGGATGTCTTCTTCCTGGCCACGGCCAACACGCTGGCGGGGATCCCGGAGCCTCTCCGGGACCGCATGGAGGTGCTGCGGATCCCCGGCTATCTCCCCACGGAAAAGAAAGGGATCGCCCGGCGGTTCCTGTGGCCCAAGGAGGCCGGCCGCCATGGTCTGGACCCGTCGGCCGTCAGGCTGGCCGAGGAAAGTCTGGACTTGTTGGTCTCCCGGTACACCCGCGAGGCCGGCGTCCGTGAGCTGGAGCGTTCGCTGGGGAGCGTGGCCCGGAAACTGGCCCGGAGTCTGGCGGAGGGGAAGTGGTCACCGGCTTCCGGAGAGGTGGTGGAACCCGCCACGATCCGGCACCTCCTGGGCCCCCCTCCCTTCGGGGAAGAGGCCCGCGGAGGGGAGCCGACCCGGGTGGGGATCGCCAACGGCCTGGCCTGGACGGCGGCGGGAGGCCAGATCCTGGACGTGGAGGTGGCCGTGGTCCCGGGGAGCGGGAACCTTCGCCTTACGGGCGCCTTGGGGGAGGTCATGAAGGAGTCCGCCTGGGCGGCCCTCACCTACGCCCGCTCCCGCGCCCGGAGTCTGGGTCTGCCCCCCCACTTCCACCAGGACGTGGACATCCACATCCACATCCCGGAGGGCGCCACCCCCAAAGACGGTCCTTCCGCAGGGATCACCATGGCCGTGGCCCTCGTGAGCGCCCTTACGAGCATCCCCACCCGTCCGGAGGTGGCCATGACGGGGGAAATCACCCTGAGGGGGCGGGTCCTGGGGGTGGGGGGGATCCGGGAAAAGGCCGTGGCGGCTTTCCAAGGGGGGATCCGGGAGATGCTCCTCCCGGCCGCCAGTGTTGCGGAGTTGGAACGGCTTCCCCCCGAGGTCCGCGACGGGATGCTCTTCGTCCCTGTGCGCACCATGGACGAGGTCCTGGAGCGGGCCCTTTCCCGCCCCCCTGCCCTGGGGGGTCTGGAGGCGGGGGAAGCCCCGGGCCGGGGCGGGGTGGATCTCGGGTCCCCGGTGGTGCCATGATCATCCGTTCCGTGGAGTTCGTGGTCTCGGTGGCCTCGCCGGGGGCACTCCTGCCCGCCGATCTCCCCCAAGTGGCCTTCTCCGGCCGCTCCAACGTGGGGAAATCGTCCCTGATCAACGTCCTGCTCCGGCGGACGCAGAAAAAGCTGGCCCAGGTGTCGTCCAGGCCGGGCAAGACCCGCACCCTCAATTTCTACCGGGTCAACGGCAGCTTCTACCTGGTGGATCTGCCGGGTTGCGGCTACGCCCGGGCTCCTGTAGCCCTTCGACGGGAGTGGAAGAAACTGGTGGAATGGTACTTGGGCGGAGGGAGCCCCTCCTTGAGGGGGATCGTCCACCTGGTGGACGGACGGCACCCTCCCTCCTCGTCGGACCGGAAGATGATGGAATTCCTGGGGGGCGTGGGGGTGCCCACCCTGGTCGTCTTGACGAAGATGGATCGGGTGGGACGGGCGAGCTGGGAGCAGGCCGTCAGGGAGGCGGCCGGGATGTTGGGGGTGGAGGAGGAGCAGGTCCTGCCCTTCTCCTCCAGGACCGGTGAAGGTCGGGAAACCCTTCTGGAGGCTCTGGAGGACCTTCTGCAAGGGGAAGGAGGAAGGGGCGGAGCGGCGCCCGGCCCGGGAGGGATCCATGGAGAATCCGATCCCGGAGCCTGAGTTCCCCTTGGGGCCGGGGAGCGGGCCCAGGGCCGGGGCCCGCCCCGTCGCTACCGTCGGCCTCCTCCTCATGGCAGCGGCCTGCGGAGGGAGCCTGGGCCCGGCCTCCGGCCTGGGGTCGACCTCCCCGCTGGGGTTGGCCTCGGCCGATTCCAGCCGCCTCGTTCCCCCGGGCTTCGGGACCCTCAAGCAGGACGACGTAACCTTGTCCCTCCGGGAGGGGGACCTGCTCATCAAGGTCGTCCCTTTGGAGGAGTGGGTCCTACGTCTCACGGCTCCCGACACCTATGCCCGCCTGAAGAACCTTGCCGAGGCCCATCGGCCGTCGGCCGTGGCCGCCGCCGGCGGCAGGGGCGCCTCCTTGTTCCTGGTGACGCTCTTCAGCTATGCCCCGGACGTGGCGTACCAGCCCGAAGACCTCCTGGTGGTGAACCGGGGACTCCGGTACCGCCCCCTGGCCATCTTCCCCGTCACCCCCGGCTGGGGCTTGCAACGGTTGGCCCAGCAGGAGACCCGCATGGCCATCTACGTCTTCGAGGGGGAGATGGATCTGGAGGGGGAGTTCGTGGTGGAATACCGGACCCTCCGCAACGAGAGCTGGGCGGCACGGATCGTACCCCTTCTCAAGGCGGAGCTGCCGCGGGCGCGGGCGCGGGCAGGGGGCGGAGAGCCGCTAGTCGGCCAGACCGTACTGTTTGATCTTTCGGTATAGGGTTCTTTCCCCGATCCCCAGCCGCTCGGCGGCCTTTCTCCGGTTTCCCTTGACCTCCGCCAGGGCCGCGCGGATGACCTCTGCTTCCACCTGATCCATGGTCATCCCCGGCCGGTAGACCACCGCCCCTTCTTCCTGGACCCCGGGCGCCGCCGGAGGTGCCCCTGCAGCCTCTTCCCCACCACCCTTTTCCCCTTCCGACCCAACGCCCGGAGGAAGGGATTCCGACGCGCCCTGGGCCAGGGTCCCGACCTCCACCACCGGAGGCCGCCCCTGGGGGACTTCTTGGACAATCTCCTTCAGACGAGGGGGCGATGCCAGGCTCCCCCGGACCGCCAAGGGAGGCAGCTCCTGTTCCACCAGGAAGTATTCGTCCTTGAACCTCTGGAACTCCCGCCGGAGTTCTTCCACGTCCATCCGCAAAGCCATCAGGGTGCGGAACACGAACTCCAACTCGGGGCGGAAGGAGCTTCCCCGCTCGCCCCGGGGGTGCAGGGGAGCCAGGGAAAGAGGGGCGGGGAGGAGCCCGCGGCTGTGGGGGTTCCGGATCTCCGGCGGAATGTCCCGGGCCTCGATCCTACGTCCGGGAGCCAGGACCACCATGCTCTCCACGAGATTGCGGAGTTCCCTCACGTTGCCCGGCCAATCATAGCGCACAAGAATCTCCATGGCCTCGGGGCTCACCCCCAGGAAGGGGCGGTCATGGCGGGCGCTGGCCTCCCGGACGAAGGCCTCCACCAGCAGGGGGATGTCCTCCCTCCGCTCCCGGAGGGGGGGGAGGTGGATCCGGAGCACGTTGAGGCGGTAGTAGAGGTCCCTTCGGAACTCCCCCACTTCCACCAGATGCCTCAGCTCCTGGTTCGTAGCGGCGATGACCCGGACATCCACCCGGACAGGTTTCTCGCCGCCGACCCGGAAGAACTCCCGCTCTTCCAGCACCCTGAGGAGCTTGGTCTGGGTGGCCAGGGGCATCTCCCCGATCTCGTCCAAGAAAATGGTTCCCCCCTGCGCCAGCTCGAAAAGACCCCGCCGGGAATCGATGGCCCCGGTGAAGGCGCCTTTCTCGTGCCCGAAGAGTTCGCTTTCCAGCAGGGTTTCCGACAGCGCCGCCACGTTCACCGCCAGGAACGCCTTGTGGCGGCGGGGGGAAAGGGCATGGATCCCCCGGGCGATGAGTTCCTTGCCGGTACCGGACTCACCCGTCACCAAGACCGTCGCATGGACCGGCGCATACTGGAGCACCCGCTCCAGGGCTTCCCGGATCCCCTCGGTTTCACCCACGATACCGGTGATCTCCTGGAGCCGGCGCCGTTCCACCAATCGGCGCCCCAGGAGGACCACCTCGGCGGGGTCGGGGGGGTAGGGAAACACCTCCTGGAGGTCCAAGGCCCGGGCCACCTTGGCCAGCCCATCCTCCCCCTCCCGGCCCACCCCGAACACCGGAATGCGTTCCTCCAGGCGGGCCTGTCGCGCCAGGGCCGCGGCCGACTCGCTCTTCAGGTCTCCCGAGAGGATCAACAGGAGGGGCCGGAAGGGCCCTTCGGCCAGGCTCTCGCCCGGGGTGATGAGCTCCACCCGGTACCCCGCCTCCTTGAAGGCCTCCCTGAGGCGGCCCGCCACCCGGAGGTCGTGGGTGGAGATGAAGACTGCGCCTTCGGGCTCCAGGAAGGTCATGACGCAAGGCGAAAAGCTGAAGGCGGTCGCCGGGGCGCGCCGTGGGCTCCTACGAGCGGCGGATGGATCCGCCCCGATAGAACGGCGGCTTGGTGACCCTGGCTGCCACCACCTTGTCCCGGATACGGATCCCCAGGGGCGTGTCCTCTTCGGCCAAGGAGGCGGGGACCCACGCCATGCCGATCCCCTCGCCGAGGGTGGGGCTCACCACGCCGCTGGTCACCACCCCCACCTCCGCCCCATCGGCCACGACGGGGTATCCGTGCCGCGGGAAGCCCCGCTCCGTGAGGCGGAACCCCACCAGCCGACGCCGGATCCCCTCCTCCTTCTGCCTCAAGAGAGCCTCCCGCCCGATGAAGTCACCCTTCTGCAACTTGGTGATCCAGGCCAGCCCCGACTCCAAGGGGGTGTGTTCCTCGTCCAGGTCGTTCCCATACAGGGCGTACCCCATTTCCAACCGGAGGGAGTCGCGACAACCTAAACCCGCGGGCATGAGGCCCCGATCCCGACCGGCCTCCATGAGGGCCTGCCAAAGGGGCTCGGCAGACTCGGGAGACACATAGAGCTCGAAGCCGTCCTCTCCCGTGTAACCTGTGCGGCTGATGATGGCCTCCACCCCCGCCACCACCCCTTCACCGAAACGGTAGTAGCCCAGCTCCTCCAGGGGGGTCTTGGTGAGGGGCTGGAGGATGGCCGCCGCTTCGGGTCCCTGAAGAGCCAGCAAAGCCGTGTCGTCCGAACGGTCCTCCACGGTCACGTCGAACTGGCCGGCATGGCGCAGCACCCACGCCAGATCCTTGTCCTTGTTGGAGGCGTTCACCACCAGCATCCAGTAGTCGGTGCCCCGATAGACGAGGAGGTCGTCGATGATCCCTCCTTCGGGAAGGCACATGGCCGAGTACTGCACCTGCCCCACGGCCAGGCGGGAAGCGTCGTTCACCGTCAACTTCTGGATGAGGTCCAGGGCCTGGGGGCCGCGGAGGAAGAATTCCCCCATGTGGCTCACGTCGAAAAGGCCGGCCCGGGTGCGCACGGCCTGGTGTTCGGCGGTGATCCCTGCGGGGTATTGGACCGGCATGTGGAATCCGGCAAAGGGCACCATCTTCCCCCCCAAGGCCACGTGCACGTCGTAGAGGGGGGTTTTCTTGAGAGACTCCGTCATGGCTTCCTTCCTTTCGACTGCCGGGGGATCGTCCCGGGATACCCGGCCCCCGCCCCGCCCCCGAGGGGCCCCTCGGGCTGCCTCACTCCTGAGGCCCCCCGCAGAGCAGGGCATTGCGCTTAAGCTACCCCATGAGTTCCCACAGGATGGCCTTCTGGGCATGCAGACGGTTTTCCGCCTCGTCCCAGACCCGGGATTGCGGCCCATCCAGGACTTCGGCTGTGACCTCCAGCCCCCGGTACGCCGGAAGACAATGGAGGAAAATAGCTTCCGGATGGGCCCGGGCCATGATTTCTCCGTTCACCTGATAGGGGCGAAAAACCTTGAGCCGCTCTTCCTTTTCCTTTTCCTGGCCCATGGACACCCACGTGTCCGTGGTGACCACCCGGGCCCCCTCGGCGGCCTCCAAGGGGTCTCGGGTGAGGAGGATCTTCGTGGTCCGACGGGCCGCCTCCAGGATCCGGGGGTCCGGGTCGAATCCCTCCGGGATGGCCAGACGGAGTTCCAGGCCCAGCACCCCGGCCGCCTCGAGCCAGGAGTTGGCCATGTTGTTCCCGTCCCCGAACCAGGCCACGGTCATCCCTTCGAGGTCGGGCCCGAAGTTCTCCTGAACCGTCTGCAGATCGGCCAGCACCTGGCAGGGGTGCAGAAGGTCGGTGAGTCCGTTGATGACGGGAACGGTGGCGTAACGGGCCATCTCCATCACTTCGGCGTGATCGAAGGTCCGGATCATGATCCCATCCACATAACGGCTCAGGACCATGGTCGTGTCGTAGATGCTTTCCCCCCGCCCCATTTGGGAGGCGGATTCCGACAGGAAAAGGGCGTGCCCTCCCAGCTGGGTCATGGCCACCTCAAAGGACACCCGGGTCCGGGTGGAACTCTTCTTGAAGATCATGGCCAGGCTCTTCCCCACCAGAGGGGTGCCCTTCACCTCGCCGGTCTTGAGACGGCGGGCAAAATCCAAGAAACCCAGCAACTCCTCGCGGCTGAAATCCGCCAGGGAAAGGAAATGACGGAGGCTCATGCGGACATTCCGACGGCTGAGGGTGGAAAAAGGACTGCCCCGATCTTCCGCGACGAAGGCAGGCTCCGAATGGGGCAAACTACCACGGGAATCGGCACCTGCCTAGGGGAAAGGCCCCCCTCGGGCGGCAAGGTCGCCCCCAACCTCGGGGGGGGTGCCCTTGCCAGCCGGCCGCTGCCTCGGAGACTAGAGGATGTATCGCTGGAGATCCTCGTCTTCCAGGATCGAGGCCAGGCGGCTCTGAACAAACTCCCGGTCCACCACCAGCGTCCCCTGGCCTTCCTCCGGGAGCTGGAACAACACGTTCTCCAGTACCGTGCTGAGCACGGTCTGCAGGCGGCGGGCGCCGATGTTCTCCATGCGCTCGTTCAGGCGTGTGGCGATGCGGGCCAGCTCCCGCACGCCGTCTTCGGTGAACTGCAAGGTGGCTCCTTCCGTGGCCAGGAGCGCCCGGTACTGTTCCAGGAGGGCGTTCTTGGGTTCGGTAAGGATCCGGACGAAGTCCTCTTCTCCCAGGCTGTGAAGCTCGACCCGGATGGGGAAACGCCCCTGGAGCTCGGGGATGAGATCGCTGGGCTTGGAAACATGGAAGGCCCCGGCGGCGATGAAAAGGATGTGATCGGTCCTCACCAAGCCGTACTTGGTTTGGACGTTGGTGCCTTCCACTACCGGCAGAAGGTCTCTCTGAACCCCTTCCCGGCTCACATCGGGCCCCACTCCTCCTCGCTCCCCGACGATCTTGTCGATCTCGTCCAGGAAGATGATCCCCGTCTCCTCGGCCCGTTCGAGGGCCTCGGCGATGACATCGTCCATGTCCACCAGCCGATCCAGCTCCTCCTGGATCAGGATCCGCCGGGCTTCCGCCACACTGACCACCCTCCGCTTCTTCCTCTTGGGAAGCATCTCCTGGAGCATCTCGGCGAAGTTGTAGTCCATCCCCTCGAACCCGCCCATGGGGATCATCATCCCCTCGAGCGAAGGGGTCTGGTCCACCTCCACCTCCACCTCCCGGTCCTCCAACTGCCCATCCCGGAGAAGACGGCGAAGCTTTTCCCGGGTGCGATGGTGCCGCTCTTCGGGCGTTTCCTCTCCTGGTTCTTCCACGTCCGCCTCCTCCCTCCGGATCCCCTCGGGGCCTGCCACGAAGCGGTAGGGGCGGCCAGGGTCCCGGGACTC
>JAUQOX010000010.1:22600-26135 GCA_030550695.1 Gemmatimonadota bacterium
CCACCCCCCCACCCCGGGCGACGGCAGGCCACCGCTCCCCCTGGGGGCGCAGGGGGAGGAGGAGGTCCAGCAAGCGTTCCTCGGCCCGGCGCTCGGCCTCTTCCTCCACCTCCTCCTCCCGCTCGGCCCGGACCATGTTGACGGCCGTTTCCACCAGGTCCCGCACCATGGATTCCACGTCCCGGCCGACGTAGCCGACCTCGGTGAACTTGGAGGCCTCCACCTTGACGAAGGGAGCACCGGCCAGCTTGGCCAACCGCCGGGAAATCTCCGTCTTCCCCACCCCGGTAGGCCCGATGAGGATGATGTTGTTGGGGAGGATCTCGTCCCGGAGGTCCTCCGGGACCCTCTGCCTCCGCCAGCGGTTCCGTAGGGCGATGGCCACAGCCTTCTTGGCGGCCTCCTGCCCCACGATGTACTGGTCCAGCTCCCGGACGATCTGTCGTGGGGTGAGCTGATCCTCCCATTCCCCGAAGGAGACCCATCCCTCGCCGCCCTCGGCGGGGCTCGCCTGCGCCGGGCCGCTTGGGGGCGCCCCTCCCCCGTTGTCCGGGACCGGCCCGGCCGGGACTTCTTCCCGATCAGCCATGTTTCTTCTCTTGTTCCAGTTCCACCACGGTGATGTGACGGTTCGTGTAGATGCAGATGTCGCCGGCGATGGCCAAGGCCTGCTCCACGATCTCGGGTGCCGTGAGCTGGGAGTGGGCCTTCAACGCCCGGGCCGCCGCCAGGGCGTAGGACCCGCCGGAGCCGATGGCCACGATGTCGTCATCGGGTTCGATGACCTCCCCCTCCCCGCTCACCAGGAACAGGCGCTGGGGGTCTGCCACCACCAACAGAGCGTTCAAGCGCCGCAGATAGCGGTCCGTGCGCCAGTCCTTGGCCAGCTCCACGCACGCCCGAGCCAGGTTTCCGGGGTGCCGCTCCAGCTTCTCTTCCAGCTTCTCGAAGAGGGTGAAGGCGTCGGCCACCGCTCCGGCAAAGCCTGCCAACACCTTACCCCCCTTGAGCATCCGCACCTTCTGGGCCGTGGCCTTGATCACCGTATCACCCAAGGTGACCTGGCCGTCTCCCCCCATGGCCACCCGTCCGTCCTTTCGGACGGCCAGGACGGTGGTGGCGTGAAACGGATCCGCCTTCATCGGTGTGCCCTCTCCCTGCAAAAGAATCCCCGCCCACCCCCGCCGTGGACCCCTGGGAAACCTCACGACCGGGGGTGAGCCTGTCGATAGACCTTTTTCAGCCGCTCCTGGGAGGTGTGGGTGTAGATCCGGGTGGTGGACAGGGACACATGCCCCAAGAGTTCCTTGACGGCCATCAGGTCGGCCCCGGCGTCCAGGAGGTGGGTGGCGAAGGTGTGGCGGAGGGAGTGGACGCTCAACCCCCGGAGGGAGGCCGCCTGTTCCAGCAAGGCTGCAACCGAGCGCTGAATGGAGCGCCGCGACAGCCGCCTCCCCCGGGCGTTGACCAGGAGCGGACGTCGCCCCCCCCCCTCACCCCCTCCCCGGGCCAAGGCCTCGATCCGCCGGGGCTCATAGCGCCGAAGGGCCCGAACCGCCGCCCGGGTCAGGGGAACGATCCGTTCTTTGCGCCCTTTCCCCCGCACCCTCACCTGCTCCCCCACGAGATCCACTCCCTCCTCGTCCAGGCCCTGCAGTTCCGAAAGGCGAAGGCCGCTTCCGTACAGGAGCTCGAGGATCACCAGGTCCCGGGTACCGGCCAAGGTGTTCTCCCCCGCCCGGGCCTCGGCCAGCCGGAAAAGGGCTTCCACCTCGCTCCGGGACAGATGACCCGGGAGTTTTCGTTGCTGGCGGGGAGACCGCATGCCCCGGGTCGGATTCCCCGCAACCACCCCTTCCTGGTGCAGGTGCCGGAACAAACCCCGAACCGCCGAGAGCTTCCGACCGATGGTGCGGCGCGCCAGCCCCCTCCTTTGGCACCAACCCAGGAAGCTCCGAAGGGCCAGCCGGTCCACCTCCCCCCAGTCCCAGTCCTCCCTGCCCCAATACTCCCCCAGGAACCGGCGCAGGTCCTCCAGGTCGCGGCGGTAGGAGGCCACCGTATGGGGAGACAGCTGACGTTCGTCGGCCAGGACCCTCAAATACCCGCGTAACGCCAACTCCGCTCTCATGGGGCACGGCCGTTCTGGGGGTGCACGGCCGGGGGAAGGTCCGAGGCCACCTCCTCCCACCAACGACGGAACTCCTCCATGGCCCGAAGGGCCAGAGCCTCCCGTTTGGCCGTCTTGTCCCTGGGAGGATCCGGCAAGGGATCCACCAGCCCCCAGTTCGAGTTCATGGGCTGAAAATGCCGGGGGTCGGCTTCCCTCAGGTAGCGGTAGAGACCGCCCAGCAGGGTGGTGGGGGGAGGCAGCGCCGGATCCTTGCCTGACAAGATCCGCAACAGGTTCGAAGCCGCCAACAACCCGCTGGCCGCGGACTCCGTGTATCCCTCCACCCCGACGAGCTGGCCGGCAAAGAGCAGATCTTCTCGCCCCCGGGGAGACCCCCAGGGGGTGAGAAAACGGGGAAAGTTCAAGAAGGTGTTCCGGTGGATGGAGCCCCACCGGAGGAACTCCGCCTGCTCCAGTCCCGGGATCAGACGAAACACCCTCCCCTGCTCCCCCACCTTGAGCCTGGTCTGGAACCCCACCAGGTTCCACATCTGTCCGGCCCGGTCCTCCCGGCGCAGCTGCACCACCGCCCAGGGTCGGCGGCCGGTCCTGGGGTCCTTGAGCCCCACGGGCTTCATGGGACCGAATCGTAACGTGTCCTCTCCCCGGGCCGCCAGAACCTCCACAGGAAGGCACCCCTCGAAATAGGGGATCGCATCGAATTCGTGCCCGTGGTGGACATCCGCCGCCCGTAAGGCCGCCACGAACCTCCGATATTCGTCCCGGTCCAGAGGGCAGTTCAAATAATCCTCTCCCTCCTGGAAACGCCCCGCCGGGAAGGCCACCCGCCGATCCACCGAGTCGCCCGAGACGATGGGGGCGATGGCATCGTAAAAGGAAAGGCTGGGCCCGCCCAACAGTTCCTGGATGGCCTGGGCCAGGGGATCCGAAGTGAGCGGCCCCGTGGCCACCACGGCAGGCCCCTCCGGCAGCCGAAGGCACTCCCGGCGGATCACCTGAATGCCAGGGTGCTCCTCCACGGCCCGGGTCATCTCCTGGGCGAACATCCGCCGGTCCACTGCCAGGGCGGAGCCCGCCGGCACCCGGGTCCGGTGGGCCGCCTCCAGGAGCAAGGAACCCATGAGGGCCATCTCCCGCTTGAGCTGACCGTGGGCGTTGGCCGGGTCTTCGCTCTTGAAAGAGTTCGTACAAACCAGCTCCCCCAGGAGCGGCGTCGTATGGGCCGGCGTCTGGCGAGCCGGCCGCATTTCCCATAGCCGCACCCCCACCCCCCGCCGGGCCAGGAACAGGGCCGCCTCGCAGCCGGCCAGCCCGCCCCCCACGACATCGACCACACGCCTCACCCGAACCTCCCTCCCTGCTCCCTCTCCGGGGCGGCGTTTCTACTTCTTCGGGCTGGAT
>JAUQOX010000148.1:0-2937 GCA_030550695.1 Gemmatimonadota bacterium
CACCCCCCCCACGAGACCCGCCAGGAGCAGAGCGCTCTTGACCTGAGCGCTGGCCACCGGGAGCACCCAATCCAAGGGCCTCAAACTTCCCCCTTCCACCTCCAGGGGGAGGCGGCCCTCGGATTCCAGGTACCGGATCCTTGCCCCCATGGCCTTCAGGGGCTCAACCACCCGTCCCATGGGACGCCGCCTCAGGGAATCGTCGCCCGTGAGGACCGCCCGAAAACCCTGACCCGCCAGCACCCCCATGAGGAGACGGGCCCCCGTTCCCGAGTTTTCCAGGTCCAGGAGACCCCGAGGAGGCCGCAGCCCCCGAAGCCCCAGCCCCGTGACCACCACTTCCCCGCCCCACTGCGCCGACCCAGGGATCCCGGCGCCGAGGGAGCGGAGCGCTTCTGCCGTGGAAACCGGATCCCCCCCCGCCAACAGCCCCCTGAGCCGGCTCTCCCCCTTGGCCAAAGCCGCCAGGAGGAGCGCGCGCTGGGAGATGGACTTGTCCCCCGGCACCCTCACTTCCATGGCCCGCCCCGGAACCATTCCCGGTTCCCTTCCATCCTCGCCACGATCCGCTCCGCTTCTCCCGCCTCCAGGGCTCGGCGGAGTTCTGCAAGCGCTCTCTCCATGCTCCTCAGGGCTCGGCAGAGTTCCGGCCCCGCCCCCGCAAGGATGCCCGACCACATCTCGGGGGAGCTGCCGGCCAACCGGGTCATGTCCCGCCCCCCGGGCCCCAGCTCGTCCCTCCCCAACCCCTCCCCCTCCAGAACGGTCGCCAAAGCATTGGCGGTGAGCTGGGGAAGATGGCTCACCCACGCCATGCGACGGTCATGTTCTCCGGCCGTCGTCCAGCGAGGTCTGGCCCCCAGGGCGGTCCAGAAGGCCTCCAGACGGGCCTTCGACCCCTCGGTGGCCGAACCGGCGGTGAGCCAGACGGGGATCCCCCGGTACAGGCCCTCCCGGGATGCCGCGAATCCCGTACCCTCGCCCCCCGCCATGGGGTGACTCCCCACGTACCGCCAGCCCTCTCCCAGCCTCTCCATGAGATCCTGCGGGGGACCCTTCAAACTCCCCAGGTCCGTGACCACGGCTTCGGGTTCCCAAAGCCCCCGGTGTTCCTCCATCTGCCCGGGGAGGCTCCCCATGGGGATGGCATAGACCACCAGATCGGACCCGCGGAACAGCTCCTCGGGGTCGGCCGCCGCCTCGTCGAGGACTCCCACCGCCATCCCTTCCTCCAGATCCCGGAATTCCGAAGCCCACGCCCGGACCCGGGGAGGCTGGGGCAGAGCCTTCAAAGCCCGGCCGAGGGAGCCCCCCATGAGGCCGAAGCCCACCAGGGCGACCTGCCGAAAGGGAAACAACGGGGCAGGAGCCGAGGAGATCACGGCCTGACCGACCCCCGACGTCCGCCCCGTTTTCTCGGCCCAGGGGCCGGTTCCTCACCCCGGGAGGGAACGGGACGGAAGAGGAAGAGGAGGGGAACGCGGAGGAACACCGGATCCCGCCGGACCCAAGCCAGGAAGAGGGCCTCCCGACGATGATGTTCCGCCATGTCCGTAAAAGGGACCTCCACGGTCAGGTGCCCGGAAAACCCCGCCAAACTCCGCTCCCCTCCCAGGAGCACCCGAGAGCCGTGGCCGAAGGCTTCCACGGCCAGGGCCCACGCCCGCCATTGGGCCGCCCTCAGCTCCCAGGGCCTGGCTTCTTCCCTGAACTCGGGAAATGGATCCAGGTGCTCCGAGGGCTCCCAGCGTTCCCCCTCGGACCCGGCCCGGAAACGGAAGGGATCAACCACCTTACGCCGTCCCCGCTTCGGCCGGGGTGGAACGGGAGGCAGGGACCGGATCGGGCCGATATCCGATCTCCAGGGTCAGCCCGTCGAAGGCCACCCTTGCCCCCGGAAAGACCTGGGCGGCTTCCTCCGCCAACAGATGGGGTGCGTCAGCATATCGCGCCGAGATGTGGGTAAGCACCAACCGTTCCACCCCTGCCTCCCGGGCCAGGCGGGCCGCCTGAAGAGCTGTGGAATGGGCTGTCTCGCGGGCCCGTTCCACCTCTTCTTCCCCGAACGTGGCGTCGTGAATGAGAAGGTCGGCCCCCCGGGCAGCTTCCAAGACCGACCGAGTCGGAAGGGTATCCCCCGAGTAAACCACGAGACGGCCAGGTCTGGGGGCCCCCACCACTTCCTGGGGTTGGATCCACCGTCCCCCGACTTCCACGGCTTCTCCCCGATGCAGTTTCCCGAACAGGGGGCCTTCCGGAATCCCCAGAGCCCGGGCTTTCTCCACCTGGAAACGCCCGGGCCGCATGGCTTCCTTCAGGGCGTACCCCACGGCCTGGGTCCCGTGGTCCACCTCCACCGCCATCACCTGGAAGCCGGAAAAGGAAACCGCGTCCCCCGCTGAAAGTTCCCGGATCTCCACGGCAAAGGCGATCCGGTCCACGCCCAGGTGCACCGCCTGCCTCAGGACCTTCGCCGACCCCCGGGGCCCGTACAGGGCCAGCGGCTCTTGGCGGCCCTGGAGGGCCATGGTCCTGAGAAGTCCGGGGATTCCCAGGAAGTGGTCGGCGTGGAGGTGGGTGACAAAGACGGCCCGGACCTGGAATCCGGTCTGGAAACGCATCATCTGGCGCTGCGTGCCTTCGCCGCAATCCCACAAGAACAGGTCCCCTTCCCGTTGGACGGCAATACCGGATACGTTCCGGCCCACGGTGGGCCGGGAAGCCACGGTGCCCAGGAAGGTGACGCGGATCATGACGAGAAGGGACTCCTTCGGACGTGTCCGGTTGCCTGCCAAGGGAAGGTAGCAGGAGGGAGGAGGGGAGTTCCAGGGTACCCCGGCCCAGATCCCCCCCGGGCAGCCCGCCATGCCAGCACGAGCTTGGCCCCCCGGGGCCGAGGTCCTGGCCTTGGGCTGCGGGAGCTCGGGGCAGGGAACG
>JAUQOX010000148.1:2947-7250 GCA_030550695.1 Gemmatimonadota bacterium
AGGTCACCAAGGCCGCGCTAGAAGCCAACGTCGATCCCTCGGAGTTGATCGCCAAATACATGATTCCGGCGATGAACGAAGTGGGGCAGCGGTTTGCATGCACTGAATACTTTGTTCCGGAGCTGTTGATCGCCGCCCGGGCCAGGAACGACCCCCGCATTGCGCCCGCCGCGGGGCCACCCCATCTTCCCACCCGGAACCGGCTGGAAGCGCACCACCCCCTCGCGGCGAAGCGGCCTGGCGCCTCCGGTCCCTCCGGGCGGCGGACCGGGCCGGAGCAGAAGGAGGCCATGGCCATGGTCACCCGTAGGGAGTTCCTGGGCACGATCACGCTCCCCGCGGCCGTGGCGGCCACCGGGATCCCCTGGAAACCCGGGCGGGCCGCCCCCCATGCTCTGGAGGTGGCCAAAGAACTGTCCCGGGTCGTCGGCACTCCGGAGGCAGTGGCCCGGGACGAGGACTTCTGGGTTCCGGTCCAACAGGCCTTCACCGTGGATCGGACCCTGGTGAACCTCAACAACGGAGGCGTCAGCCCTTCGCCGGCCTTCGTGCAGGAGGCCGTGAAGCGCCACCTGGACCTCTCCAACAAGGCCCCGACCTACTACATGTGGCGGATCCAAGAACCCATGAAGGAGGGGGTGCGGCAGCGCCTCGCCCGGGAATGGGGGGTGGACCCCGAAGAAGTCGCCCTTACCCGAAACGCCTCGGAAGGGCTGCAGATCTGTCAGTTCGGATTCGACCTCCGACGGGGCGACGAAGTGCTGACCACGACGCAGGACTATCCGCGGATGATCACCACCTTCCGGCAACGGGAGCGCCGGGAGGGGGTGATCCTCCGGCAGGTGGAGATTCCCGTCCCCGCCGAGGACCCCCAGCAGATCGTGGAGATCTTCCGCGAGGCCATCACCCCCCGGACCCGCTTGATCCTCATCTGCCACATGATCAACCTCACGGGGCAGATCCTGCCTGTCCGGGAGCTCGCCGAATTGGGGCGCCGCCGGGGGATTCCCGTCCTCGTGGACGGCGCCCATGCCTTGGCTCACGTCCACTTTCGCCTTCCCGATCTGGCCTGCGACTACTACGCCGTGAGCCTCCACAAGTGGCTTTTTGCCCCCCACGGCACAGGCCTGCTGTTCGTCCGGCGGGACAAGATTGCCGGCCTATGGCCCCTCATGGCCGCTCCCGAGGGCATGGATGCCGACATCCGCAAGTTCGAGGAGATCGGCACCCACCCCGCTGCGAACACCCTGGCCATTGGCGAGGCCCTGACCTTCCATCAGGGACTGGGAGGAGCCCGCAAAGAAGCCCGCATGCGGTACCTGAGGGACTATTGGGCCCAGGCCCTTCTTTCCCATGACCGCTTCCGCCTCCACACCAGCCTGGATCCCCGATTTTCGTGCGGAATTGCCACGGTGGAGCTGGTGGGGGTGGATTCCACCAAGCTTGCGGACTGGCTGTGGAATCGCCATCGGATCCTTACGGTGGCCATCCATCACCCCCAGTTCCAGGGCCTGCGAGTCTCACCCAGTGTGTACACCCTCCTGGAAGAGTTGGACCGGTTCGTGGAAGCCATGGTGTACGCGGCCCGCCATGGAATTCCAGGGTAGAGGATCTTTCTCGCCGTAGGGGGGTGAAACCCCCTCCGGACGCCGATCCCGGCGTCCAGGTCATCCCGCGGCGGCGCGATGAAAACCAGGTCTCCCAATCGAGGAACGGCCGTATGCGCGAAATGGCGATCCGCGTCCCCGATCTCTCCTGCCAGCATTGTGTGGCGGCCGTGCGACAGGCTCTGTCGGCGGTTCCCGGCGTGGCCTCGCTGGAGGTGGACCTCTCCCGCAAACTGGTCACGGTCCAGGCACCTTCCGAGACGGAGGCCGACGTGCTCTTCCAAGCCATCCGTGAGGCCGGCTACACCCCGGAGCCGGCGGACCCTGACGGCGAGCAGGGAAGGGGCGATCGGTAGATCACGCCGGGGCGTTGCCTCCGAGCCAAGCTTGCGGGAATCGCGGCAAGGGGGGTACGGTCACGGCTTCCCTCCCGCCACCGGGACCGGAACCCCCGCGGGCCGCGCCCCTCTCTGCGGTCTTCCCCCTCGCGAAACGGCCCTTCGCTCCCCATGTTGAGAGGGATCCCTTCCCTTTCTTCCGGGAGGTCTCTATGGAGAGGTTCACCCTCTGGGTCAACGGGCGACGGGAGACCGTGGAGGTGCCCCCCGAGATGCCCCTCCTCTGGGTCCTTCGGGACCATCTTCACCTGACGGGAACCAAGTACTCCTGCGGCATCGGCTTCTGCGGCTCCTGCACCGTCCACCTGGACGGAAAGGCCGTCCGCTCCTGCCTGGTACCCATCCGTGAGGTGGGAGACCAGGCCGTCACCACCATCGAGGGCCTCTCTGCCGACGGTCCGCACCCCGTCCAGCGGGCCTGGCTGGAGTTCCAGGTGCCCCAATGCGGCTATTGCCACCCGGGCCAGATCATGCAGGCGGCCGCTCTGCTCAACGAGAACCCTCGCCCCAGCGTGGAGGACATCCGCAGGGCCATGGCGGGAAATCTCTGCCGATGCGGCACCTATCAACGGATCCTGCGGGCGCTTCAAGGGGTGGGATCGGAGGTGGCGCCATGAAGACTCGGCAATTCAGTCGACGGGAATTCCTGCTGACCTCCGGGAGCGCCGGTGCAGGCCTGATCGTGGCCTTCCATATCCCCTGGGACGGGGCCATGGGAGTGGACGCGCCGCCGGTGACAGACCTGGTTCCCAACGCCTGGATCCGGGTGGCGCCGGACGGGAAGGTCCACGTGGTCTACGACGATCACGAGATGGGCCAGGGCAGTTCGACGAGCTTCCTCATGATGGTCTGCGACGAACTGGAAGCCGATTGGACCCGCCTGGTCTGGGAGCCGGTTCCCACGGATCCCTCCTCCTGGGGGCGCAGCATCTCCACAGGGGGGAGCACCACCATCCGGCAGGCCTGGACCTTCATCCGTCGAGCAGCGGCCCAAGCCCGGGAAATGCTCCGGACCGCGGCGGCCCGGAGATGGGGGGTGGAGGTGGAGGAGTGCGTGGCCCGGGACCATGCCGTCATCCATGAGCCCACGGGGCGGAGTCTGGGCTACGGAGAACTGGCAGACGACGCCTCAAGACTCCCGGTTCCGGAAGATCCGCCCCTGAAGACCCACGAGGAATATCGGGTGGTGGGGAGGGATCGGGCCCGCCTGGACCTTCCCGACAAGGTGGCGGGGCGCACGATCTACGGGATGGATGTCCGCCTGCCGGGGATGCTGTTCGCCTCGGTGGAGCGCCCCCCCACCTTCCTGGGGAAGGTGGTGGCCTATGACGAGGCTGCGGCCCGGGCCGTTCCCGGCGTGGTGGACGTTTTCGAGGTGGAGGGAGGGGTGGCGGTGGTGGCCAAGGACACCTGGTCGGCCTTCAAAGGACGGGAAGCCCTTCGAGCCCGCTTCGATCCGGGGCCCAACCGCGGCCAATCCACGGAGAGCCTCCTTGCGCGGGCCATGGAAAAGATCCGGGAACCCGGAGAGGTGGAGCGTGCCGAAGGGAACGTGGCCGAGGCCATGGGGAGGGCGGTGAAAACCCTGGAAGCCCTCTACGACACCCCCTTCCTGGACCATGCCACCATGGAACCCATGGTGGCTACCGCGTGGGTTCGGGAAGGGGGGGTGGAGGTCTGGGCCCCCACCCAGGCCGCCACCGCGGCCCAGCGGGCTGCGGCCCGGATCACGGGCGTGCCTCCGTCAAGCGTGGTCTTCCACTCCCTTCTCAGCGGGGGAGGCTTCGGGCGGCGGCTCAACACCGACGACACGGAATTCGCCGTTCGCGTGGCCATGAAGGTGAAGGCCCCCGTCCAGGTGGTATGGACGCGGGAGGACACCTTCCGCCACGGCTTCTACCGTCCCTTCACCCTCCAGTGGCTCAAAGCGGGTCTGGATTCCGAGGGATTTCCCCTGGCCTGGATCCACCGCATCTACGGCCAGCCTCCCCGGGGAACGAGTACGGGGGGAGCGGTGGATCAGCCGTACCACCTTCCCCACTATCTCTGCGACAACCACCTGGAAGACTGGGGCATCCCCATCGGACCGTGGCGGTCCGTGGGGAACACCCAGACCGGCTTTGCCGTGGAATCCTTCATCGACGAATGCGCCCACGCCGCCGGCAGGGACCCCTTCGAGTACCGGCGCCGTCTCATGAAGGTGCCCAGGCTGCTGCGGTGCCTGGAGGAGGTGGCCTCCAGGGCCCGATGGGGACGCCCCATGGGGCCCCGCCAGGGTCAGGGGATTGCTGCGTGGAC
>JAUQOX010000149.1 GCA_030550695.1 Gemmatimonadota bacterium
GGGGGGGGGTGGGCGCGGGGGGGGGGGGGGGGGCCCCGTCGCCGGGGGGGGGGGGTTGGGGGCGGGGGCGGGGTGGCCGTCCTGGGCTGGGACGATACGGGCCTTTTGGCGGCCTCGGGGTATCTTGCGGCCCGCTACCCGGCGGTGTGGGCCCCCGACGGGGTGGGTTGGGGGGGGGTTGCCGACCAGGTGCGGACCGTGTTGCAGGACAAGGGCCTGGGCGAGGTGGGGGTGATCTTGGACCGGGTGGTGGTGGAGGCCCGGCGGCCCGGCGTGGTACGGGCCCGCCTCACCCTGGAGCCCCCCGGCGCGGGGGAGCGGGCCCGACTGGGGGCGGTCCTGGAAGAGGCCGCGGTCAAACAGGCTTTGGAGTTTCCGGGCCTCCACCGCCTGGACCTCCGTTGGACGGACGGCGGCGACGAGCGGACGGTGACGTTGCGGCCCCGCCGGGCCTGGGACCTGAGGGAGGAACCTCCCTTCCGGCCGCCCTCCGATGCGGCCTTTTCCCTCCCCGCCTTCTACCAGGTGGGCGGCATCTACCGGGACTCCAACCGGGATCTGGTACCCGATGAACTGGCGGCTTACCTGTCGGTGGGGGCCGGCGCTCCAGGCCCCGCCGTGGTGGACCTGGCCACCCGCATGGGGCTGGAAACCGCGGGGATCCGTCTTCCTTTGGCCAAGGTGGATGCCCAGGACGACGATCCCGCCGCCGGGGGGCTCCCCATTCTGATGGGCGTGGACCACTACCAGATCCGGCGGCTCCAGGAGGAAGGGAAGTTGGGAGGGGTGAGGGCGGAGCGGGGGGTGGGGTTCGTCCGGGTGGTGGACAAAGCCTTCGGCGAGCGGGGGGCGGTGGTGGTGGGGGGGGGAGACGAAGCGGGTGTCGAGGCGGCCGCGGCGTGGCTGGCCGAGCGTGCGCCTTACCTGTGGAACTTCGGCAAGGGGGAGTATCGCCTGGCTGATCTGGAAACGGAGGTGCGGAGGTTCTTGCAGGCCCGTCAGGCCCCGGGACAGATGGCCCTGGCCCTGGCCAAGTTGGAGAGCTGGCTCGAGGACTTGGGCCCCGAACCGCCCCGGCGGGTGGAGGTGGAATTGGCCACCCTCAAAGCCCCGCCCGCCCTGGGCGCGGCGGCGGAAGCCTTGGTGAGGGAGCGGTTCCCCCGGAGCGAAGTGAGCGTCCGTACCTGGCCCACCGGCTTCGGGGTGGGGGACACCGTGTTCGTGGAGGAGTGGGAGATCCCCTGGGAGGTGGACGAGGTGCGGGACATCCTCGCCGCCCAGGTCTATCCCCATCTCCGGCCCGGCGTTCCCGCAAGGGTGGAGATCCGGATCAGCGAGCCCCGGGAGGTGCGCCGGCAGGTGGCCGAAGAGATCCGGCGGGAACTGTTGCGGCGGGGGGTGGTGGAGGGGGAGGTGCGGGTGATGAGCGCTTACAAGCAGGGGTACTTCTGGATCACCGAGTCCGTCCTTCCTCGACTCCGGGACTTGCCCGTGGCCTCGGTCTCCCTCACCTACCACACCCTGGAAGAGTCGCGGGAGGTGCGCTGGCAGATTGTGGAGGCCGAGAGCCGGTGGCTCCAGGAGGTCTACCCCTTCGATGCCGTCCTGGCCCAGGAACTGGGCATTCCCGACAGCGCCATTACCTTTCGCTCCACCCGCCAGAGGGACCCCATCTATACCCTGGAGGCCTGGGATGGGCAGGGGCGCCTTCTCCTCCGGGAGACCTTCGACCCCCGCTACGTGATCCGGCCGCTCTTCGATCTGTTCCCCGAGTATGAGCAGGTGCGGGTGACCACCGGCTGGATCACGGCGGTGAGCGGTGCCGATACCCTGGTGGACCGGCGGGTGGCCACCGATCCCGAACGGTTCTGGGATCTTCTCCAGACCCGGGCCTACGGCAAGCTTATCGAGTACATCATGGACTCCCAGGAGGGCGATCCCGCCGCCGAGGCTGCCCCCTATTTCGACGAGTTCCAGGTGGACCTGCGCCTGAGCGAGCCCAATGAGCGGATCGGGATCGACGAGGAGCTGATCAGCTCCCTGGAGGCCCTCCACGAGGACATCTTCTTCGAGACCCACACCCTCTTCACCCTCCTGGGAGGCCGCTATCAGACCACCCTGTCCTATCCAGGTCGGGTGCTCCCCTACCTGGACCCTACGGGTACGGGGCGGCCGGGGTGGGCGCGGGTTTCCCTCACCGGAAAGGAAAAGGGCAAGAGCAAGCTTCTCTTGCGCACCTGGCACGGCGACGCCCCGGACCCCCGGCTCAAGGAATACCTCCTTTCCCCCCTTCCCGCCCCCGCGGTCGGCCTGGTGGGCGTGGCGGTGGCCCAGGGCGAGGAGGGGCTCCGCAGCGTGGTGGCCCGGGTGACGGTCCGGGATTCCCTCGACCGGCGCCGGGAACTGCGCCTGCGGGCGCCGGAAGCCACCCTGGACCGGGAGCTTACCAGCGTGGAACTCCTCGAGGGCATGCTCAGGGCCCTGGAACGCCTCCGGGGCCAGGGCGCCCTGGAAGAGGTCTTGAGCTGGGATCGGGTCGGAGAGTTGACGCTGGAGTTCCGGGTGGAGGGAGACAGCCTGTACCGCAAAACCGTGACGGTTCCCCGCACCCCTCACCCCCGCTCCACCGACAACCCCCGCCTTTCTGCCGGGGATTGGCGTTGGGACGGCGGACGGATCGTCCAGTGGGAGACCCCCATTTCGCCGGCCGAAAACGATACCCTCCTGGCCCGACTGGCCACCTTTCCTGAAGTGCGGGCCTACTACCTCACGGACTCCTATCTGGGCCACCGGGTATGGGCGGCGGATATCCTACCGCCCCATGAAGGGCGCTATCTGTCCCAGGCCAAGCTGAACGCTTTGCGGCCCACCTTGTTGGTGAGCGGGCGGGAGCATGCCAACGAGGTGTCCAGCACCAGCCACATCCTTCGCCTGGCCGAACTCCTGGTGACCGATTCCACCTGGCGGCCGCTGCTGGACAAGGTCAACGTGGTCATCCACCCCATGGCCAACCCGGACGGTGCGGAGGTGGCCTACCGGCGACAGCTCGTGAACCCCCACCACATGCTCCACATCGGACGGCCGGGAGCCTTGGGGGTGGATGCCACGGTGGGGGGCGGCACGGAGGATCCCGTCTATCCGGAGGCGCAGGCCCGCCCCATGCTCCGGGAGGCCTGGCTGCCGGACATCTTCCTGAACCCCCACGGCTATCCCAGCCACGAGTGGGTCCAGCTCTTTGCGGGGTACAGCGCCTGGGTGCGGGGCCGGCGGGTGGGCCCCCGGACCTGGTGGGTGCCCCGGGGGTGGTTCATCCCGGGCTTGACCTGGGTGGACGACAAGGAGAACCCGGCCTACCGACAGGCCCAGTTCGCCATCCTGGACTCCATGGCCGCGGCCATCACCGGCCATGAGGAGATCCACGCCTTCAACCGCCGCCTCTACGCCCGGTACCGGAAATACGGGACCCAGGAGCGGGAGGGCTTCACGGAGTACTTCCACAACGGCATGCTGGTGAACCTGAGCCTCAGGGGTCAGGAGAGCATCGGCACCGGGGTGAACAGTACCCGGATCACCTACTTTTCCGTGACCACCGAGGCCCCGGACGAAACCGCCCGGGGCGATTACCTGCGCCTCATGGGAGAGATGGGGCTGGCCCACGTGGGGGCCGCCCTCCGCTACCTGGCCGGGGGGGAGTTCAAGGTGGAACGGGAGGTGCGGGCGTTCCAGGAGGCCGTGGTCCGCAAGGTCCACCGCCTGAAGCCGGTCCTCCCCAAGGGGGCGGGCGGGGGGGCTTCCCCCCCGGGGGGGTAGGCCCTCGCCGGAGGGGCCAGGCGCCCCGGGAAGCCCTACCTCCCCGGCCCTAGCCGGGACAGCCAGGGGGCCGGGACCTCCCGTCGGCCGAAGCCCGGTCCCTCCACCTCCAGGCGCAACCCCTTGGCCCCCCCGGCCTGGAAGTAGCGGAGTTCCACCGGGTACCACCCCCGCGCCAGGGCCACGTCCCCGGCTTTTTCCGTCAGGCCGTGGGGTCCGTCGTGGTCCACCACCACCCGCCCCCCGAGGGAGAGACGGCTCCCGTCGTCGGAGGTCAGGTAGAAGGTGTAGATCCCCGTGCGGGGGACCCGGAGGAAGCCCTCCAAGACCAGCCCGAAGGAACCTTCCGGGGCGGGCTCCGGGAGGCGCACCTTGGGCACCCCCCCGCCCCCCGGGAGGTCCAGGGGTTCGCCTCCCTCCAGGGCCTCCACCGTCCGGAACCGGCCGCGGTAGGCCTGCACCGCCAGGCCCCCCAGACGGGGGCCGGAGGGGAGGGGGGAGGGGGGGAGGAGGGTGGTCCGGGCGAAGCGGGCGCTCCGCCAGGGCCCCAGGCGGCCGTCGGGGAGAGAGGCCCGGGCGGTCACGGTCACCCCCTCGGGCGAAAGGGCCAGAGGAAGAGGACCGACGTGGACGGCCGACAAGGTGTCGGGCACCGTCCCGTCCAGGGTGTAGCGGATGGCGGCTTGGGGAAACGGCACGGACAGCTCCAGCCGCAGGGTGTCGGCCAGGCTCAGGCGGTCCCGTTCCAGCCCCCGGACGTCGGGAATCCGGAAGCGGTAGCCCGCCCGGTCCAGGAGGGCCAGGTGGGCAGGAAGGCGGGTCAGGAAATCCTCCCAGCGGCGCTTTTCCCGGGGCGACCAGAGCACCTCGGCCAGGGCCAGCATCCGAGGCAGGACCATGTACTCCACGTGGTCCCAGGTGGCCATGTACTCCGTCCACACGTTGCCTTGGGCCCCCAGGATATGCCGGGCCTCCCGGGGACCCAGCTCCCGGGGCACCGGCTCGAAGGCGTAGACCTTCTCCAGAGGGAGGAACCCCCCGATGGCCAAGGGTTCTTGGGCGGGGTCGCCCTGGTAGTAGTCGAAGTACGCCCACGAGGTGGGGGTCATGATGGCGTCGTGTCCCATACGGGCGGCGGCGACGGCCCCCTCCTCCCCCCGCCACGACATCACGGTGGCGCCCGGCGCCAGCCCGCCTTCCAGGATCTCGTCCCACCCGATCAGGCGCCGGCCGTGGGCCGCAAGGAAGGTTCCGATGCGGCGGATGAACCAGCTCTGCAGTTCGTCTTCATCGGCCAGCCCTTCCCTGCGGATCACCTCCTGGGCCAGGGGGCTTTCCCGCCACCGGTCCTTGGGGGCCTCGTCTCCGCCGATGTGGATATACCGCGAGGGGAACAGCTCCATGACCTCGGTGAGGACCCCCTCCAGAAAGGCGAAGGTCTCTTCCTTGGGGCAGTAGATGTCTTGGGTGATCCCCCAGCGGGTGTAGACCTGGAAGGGGCCCGGCGTGCAGGCCAGGTCGGGGTAGGCCGCCAGGGCGGCCATGGAGTGGCCGGGCATCTCGATTTCGGGGATCACCGTGATGAACCGCTCCCGGGCGTAGGCCACCACCTCACGGATCTCGTCTTGCGTGTAATATCCGCAATGGGGAATGCCGTCTCCCACATAGGGATCGAAGTTTTTCCCCACCATGGTCTCGGCCCGGCAGCCCCCCACTTCCGTGAGGCGGGGGAAGCGGCGGATCTGGATCCGCCACCCCTGGTCTTCCGTCAGGTGCCAGTGGAAGACGTTCATACGGTAGGCGGCCAGGAGGTCCAGATACCGCTTGACGGCCTCCACCCCGAAGAAGTGGCGCCCCACGTCCAGATGCATCCCCCGGTAGGGGAAGCGGGGGCGGTCGCGGAGGGTCAAGGCCGGGACGGACCAGGGGGGGCGGAAAGTCCGGCGGTCCCCGACGGGCCGCGCCCCGGCAGTCCCTCTTGCCGGGCTTCTCTCCCCGCCTGCCGAGGTCCCCTCCCCTGGGAGCGCCTCCGGGGCGCCCGCGGTGAGCCGTCCCAGGGTACCCAGCCCATAGTACACCCCGGGAAGGGCCCGGGCCCGGAGTTCCACCCCCTTGGGGGTCACCCTCAGCTCATAGGCCTCCGCCTCCACCCCCGGGGGGGCTTCGCCCGGCGCCGGAAGAGGTTCGGCACCGCGAGCGGGGGGAGAAAGGGGCCGGTGGACCGGGTCGGGGGTGTCCGTCCAGGGGACCAGGCGGAAGGAGCCTGGCCGCCTCCCGACGAGGCTCACCCGAACGTCGCGCCCCTTTCGGTCTGGCGGGGTGTGGACGATGGGCAGGGGGAACCCCGAAGCCCGCCGGAGGGAAGCGGCCCATCGGTCCACCACCTCGTCCAGGGCCTCTAGTTGTTCCGGCTCCGCCTCCAGGACGAGGCGGGTGTCGGGGCCGAACAGGAACTCGCCCTTGCCCGGCTTCAGCTCCACGGGAAAGGGGAGGAGGGGAGGCTGGGAGGGGTTGAAAGGCTCTTCTCCCCCCCCGCAGGCCCACAGGGCCGCCAGGGCGGCTCCCAGGGTCACCCGTCTCGGCAGGTTCATGGGACCCGCTCCGGTGATTGCGGCGGAGGAGGTGCCGGTAATCCTGCAGGTGCGGGGTGGCGAGGTTGGTTCATGGGACTCGCTCCGGTGAGTGCGGCACAGGATCGGGCGGGGGCCCCACCGGCCGGGGAGGTTGGCCAGCCCCACCGGCGCTTGCCGGAACCCTACGTGATGGGGAATGTACTCCAGCCGTCTGTCCGTTGCCCAGTTGGGGAAGGAGAGCCCCGCGTGGATCTGGTCACCCATGCCCTCACCGGCGGTGCCCTCGCCGGCACCGGGCTCCGACGCCTGGCCAAGGGAGCCACCGCCGTGCTGGTCCTGTCGTCGGTGGCCCCCGACGTGGACGTCGCGGCTTACCTGTGGGACCCTTACACGGCCCTGGCCTTCCGCAGAGGATGGACCCACGGGCCCCTGGCCGTCCTCGCCATCCCGCCCCTGGTGACGGCGGGGGTCGTCTGGGCCCTTCGACGGAGGCGCCGGGCCGGGGGCGACGCCGACAAGGGAAGGCCGGCCCTGGCTCCCTTGCTGGGGCTCGCCTACTTCGCCTTTGTCCTGCACGTCCTCATGGACTGGCTCAACACCTACGGGGTGCGGTTCTGGGTGCCCTTCAGCCCCCGTTGGTCCTACGGTGACTCGGTGTTCATCCTGGACCCCTGGCTCTGGGGGCTCTTGGGGGGGGCTTGGGTGGTGGGG
>JAUQOX010000150.1 GCA_030550695.1 Gemmatimonadota bacterium
TGCCCTTTGTCGCGAACCCGGACCCAGGTGGTCTTCTCCGACGGTCATCCCCGCGCCCGCCTCATGGTGGTCGGGGAGGCCCCCGGCGAGAAGGAGGACCAGAGTGGCCGGGCATTCGTGGGGCCGGCGGGGAAGCTCCTGGATCTTCTTCTGGCCACCGTGGGATTCGACCGGAGCTCCACGGCCTACATATGCAACGTTCTCAAATGTCGGCCGCCGGGAAATCGGGACCCCCTCCCGGCCGAGATCGAGGCCTGCACCCCTTACCTCCGAAGGCAGATCGAACTGGTGGCCCCCCGGTCCTTGTTGGCTTTGGGGCGCTTCGCAGGCGCTTTCCTGGCCGGCGTGGAGCTTCCCCTCAACAAGCTTCGGGGCGAAGTGTACAGCTACGAAGGGGTACCTGTGGTGGTGACGTACCACCCCGCTGCCCTCCTCAGGAACCCCGGACTGACCCGGGCTGCCTGGGAGGATCTGCAGCTGCTTCGTCAGGTCATGGACGCGCGGTGAGCACAGGCTCCCTTCCGGTAGGGGGAGCGCCCTCCTTCCTCCTGGTCCTGTGGGTTCCGCAACGGTGAACGCTTCCGATCTCCCCCCCGCCCCCCTCCCCACCGGTTTCGACCGACACCCGCCGTTTTCCCTCGAGGCGGAGGTCTCGGTCCTGGGGGGGATGTTGATCGATGCCGACGCGGTGGTGAAGGCGGCAGAGATCTTGGACGAAGGCATGTTCTTCCGGGAGGCCCATCGGCGGATCTTCCGCTCCATGGTTCGCCTCTTCAAGGATCGGAAGCCCGTCGACGTCATTACCCTGTCGGAAGAACTCAAGAAAACCGGGGAGCTCGAAGCGGCAGGAGGCTTGGCCTACCTGGTGGAGCTGCTGGATGCCGTCCCCACCGCCGCCAACCTCGAGTACCATGCCGGCATCGTCCGGGAAAAAGCCCTCCTCCGTTATCTCATCGAGGCAGCCTCTCAGATCATCCGGGACGCCTACGAGCAAGGGGAGAGGTCCTTGGAGGAGATCCTGGACGAGGCGGAACGGCGGGTCTTCCAGGTAGCCCAGCGGCACGACCGGGGGGGGTTCGTCCGCCTCAAGCAGATTCTTTGGGCCACTTTCGAGCACATCGAGCGGGTGCACGAAAGCCCGGGCGGCATCACCGGCGTCCCCACCGGTTTCCCCAAATTGGACAGTCTTACCACCGGACTCCAAAAAGGGGATCTCTGTGTGGTGGCGGCGCGCCCGGGTATGGGGAAGACGGCGTGGGTCCTGAACGTGGCCCAGAATGCCGCCATCGGTCATCAGATCCCCGTGGCCATCTTTTCGCTGGAGATGTCCAAGGAACAGCTGGTCCAACGCCTCCTCTGTGCCGAAGGTCGGGTGGACAGTCAGAGGCTCCGCCAAGGCCGCCTGTCGCCGGCGGAATTTCAGCGCCTGGCCCGGGCGGCAGGCCACCTGGACACGGCACCCCTCTGGATCGACGACACTCCCGGCACCACGGTCATGGAAATGCGGGCCAAGGCCCGACGCCTCAAAGCCCAAGAGGACATCCAGCTGCTCATTGTCGACTACCTGCAGCTCATGGCCAGCCAGCGCCGCTACGAAAACCGGGTTCAGGAGGTGAGCGAGATCTCCCGGGGACTGAAGGCTCTGGCCCGGGAGCTGCAGATCCCCGTCCTTGCCCTTTCGCAGTTGAGCCGCCAGCCCGAGCAGCGGGGGGGGGACCGCCGTCCCCAGCTTTCGGACCTTCGGGATTCCGGCTCCATCGAACAGGATGCCGATCTGGTCATGTTCTTGTACCGCCCCGAGGTTTACTTTGGCCCCGTGGACAAGGACGGGAAGTCCCTGGAGGGGAAGGCCGAACTCATTGTAGCCAAGCAGAGGAACGGACCCACCGACACGGTGCACCTCGTGTTCCACCGCTCCTACACCCGCTTCGACCCCGCGGAGGACGGAGTCCTGGAGGGGGCCCCTCCCTTCTCCTCGGATCCCTTCTGAGATTTTTGCCCATGGTGCCCCATTGCCCCGCCGAAGGCCCCCTCGAACGCCTTCCGAGGGCGGGGGTGGTGATCCCCGCCGCCGGCTCCGGAACGCGCATGGGAAGGGTGGCGAAGCCCTTCCTGGAGTTGGCGGGGCAACCGGTTCTGTGGCGGGCCCTCCGGCCCTTTCTGGGGCACCCGAGGGTGGAGGGGGTTGTGGTGGCGCTGGCTCCTGAGTGGTTCCGCTCACCCCCCGCCTGGCTCGCCGCCCTGGTGGGTCCCCGCCTGAGCCTTGTGGAGGGAGGCGAGACCCGAACGGCCTCGGTTCTGGCGGCCCTGGAGGCCCTTCCAGCCGGGGTCGACCTGGTGGCGGTCCACGATGCGGCCCGCCCGCTGGTGGATCCGGACATCTTCGACAGGTGTCTGGCGGCGGTGGGGCCGGGGAGGGGTGCCGTGGCCGGCTGGCCGGCCGTGGATACCCTCAAGGAGGTGGGGGAGGGGGGACGGATCTTGGCAACCCCTTGTCGGGAGCGTTTCTGGCATGCTCAAACCCCCCAGGTGTTCCCCCGGGATCTGTTGCTGTCCGCCTACCGGGAAGCGGTTCGTGAGGGCCGCAGCGGTACGGATGACGCCGCGTTGGTGGAGGAGATGGGTGGGGAGGTGGTGATGGTGGAAGGCAGCCCCTGGAACCTCAAGTTGACCTGGCCGGAGGACCTTCGGGTGGCGGAACTCCTCTTGAAGCTGAAGGAGGGTGCAGGGTGACCCCCTCACGGGTGCTCTTCGTGTGCACGGGCAACACCTGTCGGAGTCCCCTTGCCGAGGTCTTGGCCCGAAGCCTGTCTGCCGAAGCGGGCCTTGGGGGGGTCGAATTCCGTTCGGCGGGCACCGACGCCCTGCCGGGAGCGGCGGCGAGCCCTGGAGCAAGGAAGGTGGCGGCCCGTCACGGGCTGAGCTTGGAAAATCACCGGGCGCGACTCCTGACCCCCGATCTTGTGGACTGGGCGGAGGTGATCCTCTGCATGGACATACCCCATCTCCGGAAGGTGAGACTCCTCGGGGGAGGGGCGAAGAGCAGCCTCCTGGGGGCCTTTGGCCTCGGCGAGGTCGGAGGGTCGGGTCCTTCCATCCCGGACCCTTTCGGGGGCGACGAAGAAGTATATGAGGAAACCTTTCAGGTCTTGGAACGCCATGTGAGGCAGGCCTTGAAACGCCTGAGGGGGCAGGCAGACAGCCTATGAGCCTGGACATTTCGGCCCGCAGCCGGGTCTTCGCCGTGGTGGGGGATCCCGTCGGCCACAGCCTCTCCCCGGTGATCCACAACGCCGCCATACGGGCCGCGGGACTGGATGGCATCTATGTGGCCCTTCGAGTTCGAGGGGACGACCTTCCCGGCGTGGTCCGGGGATTGGCCCGGGCGGGGGGCGGGGGGAACGTCACCCTTCCCCACAAGGAAAAAGCGGCGTCCCTGGTGGAGGAAGCTACGGCGGCGGTTCGTCGGACGGGCGCCTGCAACACGTTCTGGATGGAGGACGGCCGGATCCGGGGCGACAACACGGACGTGGAGGGATTTTCACGGGCGCTGAAGGTCTTTCTGGGAGCCACCCCCCGCCTGGGCCAGGTCCTCCTGTTGGGGGCCGGAGGTGCAGCCAGGGCGTGCCTGGTTGCACTGCTGGACTTGGGCGCCGAGGAGATCCATCTCTTGAACCGCACGCCGGAGCGGGCCAGGGTGGTTGCCCGGCGTATCGGCGGATCCAAGACTCGCGTTCTCGAAGACCCCCGGGCGTTGTCGGGAGAGGCTTACGACCTGGTGGTGAACGCCACCAGCCTCGGACTCGGGGCCGACGACCCTTCCCCGGTGGACTTCGATCTCTTCGGCCGGGTGGGAGCGGCCATGGACCTCATCTACGGACCGCGCCCCACCCGTTTCCAGTTGGAGGCCCGGGAGCGGGGAATCCGGCTGGCGGACGGCTCGGAGATGCTCATCCAGCAGGCTGCGGTCTCCTTCGAGGGGTGGTGGGGGGTCCAGCCGCCCCTTTCCCCGATGAGGGAAGCCCTGGAGAAGGCCGTTCGCCGGTGATCCCTCCACGCTGGCCCTACGGGATGGCAAGATCCCTTCTGGATCTCTTCCTTCCCAGGGCGTGCCTCGCCTGTGGAGGGCGCATCCCCCCGGAAGAAACGAACGGTTGGATCTGTGTCTCCTGCCGGCTGGCCCTTCGTCCCCCGCCCGAGCCGTCTTGCCGCCGGTGCGGATTCCCCTTGGGGACCGGGCTCCCTGAGGACTCTCCCTGTCTGGAGTGCGCCGGCTGGCCTCCCCCGCTGGCCTCCGCCAGGTCGGTGGTTCTTCTCGATCCCGTTTCCCGATCCCTGGTCCACGCCCTGAAGTACCACGGCTGGGCCCCGCTGGCCGATAGCCTGGCGGAGGCCATGGCGGCCTTGCCGGTGCCCGCACCCCCCACGGCGCCGGTGGTGCCCGTTCCCACGACACCGGCTCGCCGACGGATGAGGGGGTACAATCAGGCCGCCCTCCTGGCTTGGGGGGTGGCTCGGCGGAGGGGCTGTGCCTGTCTGGAGTTGTTGGAGCGGGTGGGGAAGGGGAGCCAGGTGGGCCGGTCCCCCCGAGGGCGGGAAGCGCACATGGAGGGTGCTTTTCGGCGGGTTGCACGAGGCAGTTCCCTGGCCATGGAGGAGGAGGTTATTCTGGTAGACGACGTCCTCACCACGGGGGCTACCGCCCGCCGGGCTACCCTGGCGCTGGTGGCTGGGGGGGTGAGGAAAGTGCACCTCCTCACCTTTGCCCGGGCCCTCCCCTACGGGGGCTGGAGGTAGGGGGGAGCGGGGCGAAACCCGATGCGACATCCTTCAGGAGGAGACCCATGGGCGTGAAGGTCGCCATCAACGGATTCGGCAGAATCGGTAGGCTTGTGTTGCGGGCTGCCAGGCAGGGCGGAAAGGCGGAGCTGGACTTCGTGGCTGTGAACGACCTCACGGACGCCAAGACCTTGGCCCATCTCTTCAAGTATGACTCCGTCCACCGGACCTATCCGGGAACGGTGGAAGCCTCGGAGGGGAAGATGGTGGTGGATGGCCACGAGATCGCGGTCTTCAGCGAGAAGGATCCCGCGAACCTTCCCTGGCAGGAGCTGGGGGTGGAGGTGGTGGTGGAGGCCACGGGGAAGTTCCGGGACCGAGAGGGCTTGCAGAAGCATCTGGACGCTGGGGCCAAGAAGGTCATCCTCACCGCCCCCGGCAAGAAAGAGGATATCACCATCGTGATGGGGGTGAACCATGACCGTTACGATCCCGCCCGGCATCACGTGATCTCCAATGCCTCCTGTACCACGAACTGTCTGGCTCCGGTGGCCAAGGTCCTCCTGGATTCCTTCGGCATCCGCAAGGGTCTGATGACCACCATTCATGCCTACACAAACGACCAGGTCATTCTGGACATGCCCCACAAGGATCTCCGACGGGCACGGGCAGCGGGGGTATCCATGATCCCCACCACCACAGGTGCCGCCAAAGCGACGGCCCTCGTGCTTCCCGAGTTGGCCGGCAAGATCGACGGAATGGCCATCCGGGTGCCCACAGCCGATGTGTCGTTGGTGGATCTGACGGTGGAGGTGGAGAAGGAGACCACACCCGCCGAGGTGAACGACGCTTTCCGGGCTGCTGCCCAGGGTCCCCTGGCGGGTATCCTCTACGTTTCGGAGGAGCCCCTGGTGTCCGTGGATTTCACCGGTCATTCGGCGAGCAGCATCGTCGATGCGCCCAGTACGGCGGTGATGGGGGGGAATCTGGTCAAGGTGCTGGCCTGGTACGACAACGAGTGGGGGTACTCCGAACGGGTGGTGGACCTGGTCAGCTACGTGGCCCGGCGCTTGTAGAGGCCCCAAGAGGTCGGGGGGCGACGGCAGTGGACCGAGGGGGGTGAGGGGTCGGCCTATGGCGGAAAAGGGAAGAACCCCCGTGGAAGCCGGGGTGAGGGCCGATCCCCCCTTGCCTTCGGACTTCGCCCGATGGTTCGAAGAGTATCGCCCCGTGGTCTACCGTTACGTTCGCTTTCGGGTGGCCAGCCGGGAGGCGGCGGAAGACCTTACCTCGGAAGCGTTCCTGAAGGCGCTGCGTTTCCTGGAACGGTATGACCCGCGGAGGGCGTCTCCTCTCACCTGGCTCCTACGGATCGCCCGAAACACGGTCACCGACCACCTCAGGGCCCTGCGCCGGCGGGGAAGATTGCAGGTCTCCTTGGACGGGTCGCCGGATCTGGTGGCGGAGGTTCCTTCCCTCGAAGAGCGACTTCTCTTCGAGGAACGGGTTCAGGTTCTCCTGAACACGGTGCGGAGCCTACGGGAGCCGGATCAGGAGATCCTTTCCCTCCGTTACGGGGCGGGCCTTTCCAACCAGGAGATTGCCGAGGCCCTGGGCCTGTCGGCCAATGCGGTGGCCGTGCGAGTCCACCGGGCCCTGGCACGTTTGAAGGGGGCCCTCGGGGAAAGGGGCGCTTTGGGGGAAGAGGAGGATTCCCATGCTTGACCGTCCGCCCCCTCGGGGGGACCCCTCTCCCCGGCCGGTGCCCCCGGAGTTGGAAAGCCTCCACCGGGAGCTGGCCCGCCTGCGGATACAGGAACGCCCTTCCTTTGCCCCCGAGCTCGAGGCGGAGCTCCGGGCCGCGTGGCGCGAGGCGTGTCGGCGGGGGGGACTCCGAAGGAGGACGTTCCGCAAACGGGCGTTGTGGGTGGCGGGTTTCGGAGCTTTGGTGGTGGCGGCGGTGGCCGTTCCTTCGGCCAGGGCGGCTGTGATTCGCACGGCATCGTCCCTTTTTCAGGGTGCCGCCGCCGTCGTCCGGGCTTCCCCCTCCCCCCCCCGGCCCTCGGGTCCATGGGAGACGCCGCGGGTTCCGACCCCATCGCTGGCAGGGGGATTCGCCGGCTCTCCCTCTCCGGACCCTGATCGCGTTTCAGGGAAAGGAAGCGTCCTCCAACCTCCCCGATACAGCTTTCCCGAGCTTGCCGACCCGGAAGAGGCCCGGACGATCATTGCTTCCCATTATCCGGAGGCCCTTCAGAAGGCGGGGATCGGTGGGGCGGTGACCCTGTGGTTCTGGCTTACGCCCGAAGGGAG
>JAUQOX010000151.1 GCA_030550695.1 Gemmatimonadota bacterium
TTTCGAGAGCCTTGCCGTTCATCCGTCTCCGTTTCCATGTCCCTGTCCGTTTTCATGGGAGGTGCTTCATGACTCCACGGCGGATCCCCCTCCTTCGGGCTCTGGTGGCCCTCGTCTCCTTCCTGGTGGTGTTGCCGGCCGGGTGGAGTGTCGGTGCCTTGCAAGGTCAGGCTGTGCCCGGAAGCCGGCAGAGAGCCCAAGAGGATCTGCCTTGGAGCGGAAGCCGGGAGTTGGAATCCGTGGTTCTGGGGCGGCCGATTCCGGGTCCGGTGGTCCCGCCTCCCTCGTTCCGGTCGGCCTTGGAAAGGGGCACCCGAAGCCGGACGGGGGCGCCGGGCCCGAACTACTGGCAGGTCTACACCGTCTACGAGATGGACGCTCGCCTGGACCCCACCTCGGGGCTCCTGTCGGGCCGGGGGTCGGTGCGCTTCCACAACCGCTCGCCGGACCGGCTGGAAACCCTCGTGCTCTTCCTCCACCAAAACATCCACGCCCCGGGTGTGGTACGGCATCGGGCCACGGAAGTGACCGGCGGGGTGCGTCTGGAGCGGGTCAAGGCCCAGGGGAAGGAGCTGTTGCCCCTGAGGGCGGGGATGAACGCCGGGTACCGGGAAACGGGGGGCCTCCTGCAGATCCGGCTCCCGGAGGCGGTGCCGCCGGGGGGGGTGGTGGAACTCGAGGTGGGGTGGAGCTTCCTGGTTCCCCAGAATGGAGCCGGTCGCATGGGCCACAGCGACCGGGAGGTCTACTTCCTGGCCTACTGGTTTCCCAAGGTGGCGGTGTACGATGACCTCATGGGGTGGGACGCCGAGCCGTATCTGGGGGCCGAGTTCTACGATGGGTTCGGCGACTACCGGGTAAGCCTCACCGTGCCGGAAGGTTGGACGGTGATGGCCACCGGCCAGCTGGAGAACCCCGAGGAGGTGTACACACCCAAGATCCGGGCCCGTCTGGCCGCCGCAATGACTGCCGATACGCTGGTTGCGGTGGTCACCCGGGAGGATCGGGAGTCGGGAACGGTGACGGAAGCCTCGCCGTCGGGCACCCTCACCTATCGCTTCCGGGCCACCAACGTCCGGGATTTCGTGTGGACCGCCTCCTCGGTCCAGCTCTGGACGGCCACCAGCGCCCGGGTGCCTGACCGGGACGGGGACGGCAGGGAGGATCGGGTGGCCATCCACTCCTTCTGGCGCGACGGCCGGGCCCCCCTGTGGCGGGAGCAGGCCCGCTACGCCAAGCACTCCATCGAGTTCCATTCCCGCTATACCGGGGTGGTCTACCCCTGGCCCCACATGACCTCCGTAGAAGGGGCGGACATCATCGGAGGGGGGATGGAGTACCCCATGTTCACCCTCATGGGCTCTTACCAGGGGCGGCCACCCTCTGCCCTCTACTCCGTGACCGCCCATGAGCTGGCCCACATGTGGGTGCCCATGATCGTGGGGACCAACGAGAAACGCTACGCCTGGATGGACGAGGGCTTCACCACCTTCCTGGAAAACCAGGCCTTCCGAGACTTCTACCCCGACTCGGGAAGTGACCCGGAGCTGGCCGACATGGAGTCCTACCTCAATCTGGCCCGCATGGAGGGGGAGCAGTCCATGATGCGCCACCACGACTACTATGAGCCGGGCCCGGCCGGCGGGGTGGCTTCGTACCAGAAACCCGCGTCCCTCCTGGTGACCCTCAGGGCTCTCCTGGGGGAAGAGAAGTTCCTTGAGGCGTATCGGACCTTCCACCGGGAATGGGCCTTCAAGCACCCCACCCCTTGGGATTGGTTCCACACCGTGGAGCGGGTGGCGGGACAGGATCTGGACTGGTTCTGGCGCTCCTTCTACTACGAGACCTGGGTCCTGGACCACGCCGTGGCCTCGGTGGTGGGAGAGGGCGACCAGACCTTGATCGTGGTGGAGGATAGGGGATGGGCCTACCTGCCGGCCCGGATCCGGGTGGAGATGGAGGGGGGGAGTGTGCTGGAACGGGAGGTGCCGGTGAGCCACTGGTTGCGGGGGAACACCCGGGCGGAGATCCGGGTGCCGGTCCCGGTGGGGAATCTGCGGCGCGTGGTGGTGGACCCCGAAGGGCGCTTTCCCGACGTGAACCGGCAGAACAACGTATGGGCGCGATGACGAGGAGGAGAGCGGGGATGCAGGGAAGGAATGAACCTCCCCGGGGGAGAGTTGCCATGTTCCGAAGGGTTTCGGCGTGGGGACCCCTCGCACTTTTTCTGGTAGTGGGAGGTTCGGGAGGGCCTGCTGAGGCAGGACCAGTCATGGGGCCGGCCTGGTGTGCCACGGCCGGGTGCGGACAAGGGCCGGCCCCCGGAGCATGGCCCTCCCACGGGGGGGCTCCCGGCTCCGTCCAGGCCCCGACGGGGCAGGAGGCGGCCCGGGGGACTCTGGTCATTGTAGGCGGAGGACTCGCAGGAGACAACGAAGCGGTCTATCGGGCCATTCTGGATGCCCGTTCGGGGAGCGGCCCCCTTTGCGTGTTCCCTACGGCCTCGGCGGAGCCTGAAGAATCGCTGCGGTCCACGCTGGGCCGGTTCGATCGTTACGGGGGGGAGGGGACGGCGAAGGGGATCCCCTTGACGGTGGCGGAGCCCGGGAGGGCCTTGTTGCCCGAGGTGGCCCAGGAGATCCGGCAATGTTCGGGGTTCTTCTTTGTGGGGGGCGTCCAGAGCCGGATCGTGGAGGTGTTCCGTCCGGGGGGGCGGGACACCCCTGCACTGGAAGCCCTCAGAGAGCGGTTTCGGGAGGGGGCCGTGGTGTCGGGGAGTTCCGCGGGAGCCGCCATCATGACGGACCCCATGATCGGCGGCGGGGACAGCCGCGGGGCTCTGCTCGAGGGCGTCCGGACCGAAGGGGAGGGGGAGGGGGGCGGGGGAGGCGTGAGGTTGGAGCCGGGGCTGGGACTGTGGTCCGGGGCTCAGGTGGACCAGCATCACTTGGCCCGGGGACGATGGGCCCGGCTGGTGGTGGTGCTCCTGGCCACTCCGGGCCACCCCGTGGGGTTCGGCATCGACGAGAACACCGCCCTCTGGGTCAGGGGTGACACCGCAAGGGTCGTGGGGGCGTCGGGGGTGCTCTTCTTCGACGTGCGGGGGGCCTCGCGGGAAGAGGGTGGCCACGGCGGCAGGAACCTTCGCTTCCATCTTCTGGGAGCGGGGGACGAGGTGCTCCTCCCCTCGGGGAACGTGCGGCCGGGCTCCGGGAAGATCACGGTCCCGGCGGGCCGTCATTCCGTGAATCTTCCCCCGGAGACGGACCTCTTCCGGCAGCGGGCGTTCCAGGAGGTGTTGGTGAACTTTGCCCTTTCGGCGGATTCGAGGCTCCGGATGGTCCAGGACGGTTACGAGGTGGAGTTGGTGAAGGGGGAGGTTTTTGCGGTTCAGGTTCCACCGGGGAAGGAGGGTGACCTGGGTGGTTCGGGTCGGGGGGAGACGGGTGGGCTGTATGCCGGCCCCTTCGTCCTCCATTTGGTCCGGGGCGGGGGATCCCTCACCCCCAGCTTTTGATGCCGGGCGGCGTTCGTCGAAGGGCGGCCAAGTAGGCGAAGGGACTTTTCCGGGCTTCTTCCGGTCTTCCCCACCATTCGCGGCTCGGGGGAAGATGGGATGGGGAGGGGGAAGCCTTTTCGCCAGGCGAGCTTTGGCCTCCTCCCCGCCGCCGGCGGGGGTCCGGCCACCACTCTTGGGTACCCGGAAGGAAAGGGAGGAGTTCTTCGGGCTCCGGCACTCCCCCCGACAGGCGGAGCCCCTTCACTGCGGAAGCCACTACGTTGAAGGTTTCGCCGTCCTTCCGAAGGCGCCCTCCCACGGCCACGAAGGGCTCCAGGCGGATGGCCGACCGGTCCCGCCGGTAGATCTTCGGCTTGACGATGACGTTCACCGGCCCGTCTTCGTCTTCCAACAGGATAAAGACATATCCTTTGGCCGTCTGGGGTCGCTGGCGGGCCACCACGATTCCTGCCACCCGCACAAAGCAGCCGTCGGGGAGATCCCGGAAGCGGCGAGAGGGAACGGTACCCCTAGGAAGCTCCCCTCGGACGAGGGTGAGGGGGTGGAGGGAGGTGGAGAACCGAAGCATCCGGTACTCGGCCACCATCCGCTCTTCCGGGCCCAGATCCGGGAAAGGAAGTGTGGCATAGGGTTGGGAGAGTTCCAGCACCGTTTGGGGATCTCCCTTGCGCTCCCCGATGCGCCTGGGTTCCGTATCGGGTCCCAGCCATAGTCCTGCCAGCCAGAGGAGTTCCCGCCGGGTAAGGCCGAAACCGTCGAAACCTCCGACCCAGATCAGGTTTTCGATGGCGGGGCGCTTCAGGGTGGGGGGAGTTCTGCGCAGGAAATCCGCAAGGGAGCGGAAGGGCCCGTTCCGTTCCCGCTCTTCCACAACCTGCGCCGCCATCTCCTCTCCCCACTCCCGCACGAAGGCCAGGCCGATGCGCACGTCTTTTCCCTCGGGCGTGGCTTTTACCCCGCTCTTGTTCACATGGGGGAGGAGGATACGGATGCCATGGCGACGAGCATCCCGCCCCAGGGCGTCCAGGGAGTAGAACCCCATGGGCTGGTTGTTGAAAAGAGCCGTGTAATATTCGGTGGGGTAATAGTGACGTAGCCAAGCGGACTGATAGGCCAGGAGGCCGAAGGCCACGGCGTGGGACTTGGGGAAGCCGAACTCGCTGAACCCCACCACTTGCAGAAAAACCTTCCGGGCCACCTCCTCGGGCACTCCCCGCTGAGCGGCTCCCCGCAAGAAAGCTTCTTCGTAGGCGGCCATCGCTTCCCGGGATCGCTTCCGGCTCATGGCCCGCCGGAGCCCTTCCGCCTGGCCGTCGGTGAAGCCGGCCAAGGCTTTGCACACCTTGAGAACCTGGTCTTGGTAGATGATCACCCCAAGGGTTTCCTCGAGGGCCTCTTCCAGGAGAGGGTGGTCGTAGGGGATGCGGTAACAGGGATCGGCCCGTTGGGCCTCGCGGCGGGTGACGTAGGGGTTTACGGCCCCTCCGACGATGGGTCCCGGCCTGACCAGGGCCACCTCCACAGCCAGCTCGGCCAGATTTCTGGGCTGGACCCGGCGGATCATCTGGATTTGGGCCCGGCTTTCGATTTGGAAGATCCCCACCGTGTCGCCCGAGGTAATGCGCCGATAGACGGCCTCGTCCTGGAAGTCGATCCGAGAAAGATCCGGCACACAGCCTACAAGCCGTGTATAAGCGATTCGAGTGTCGGCTGCCGGAGGGGCGGTTTCCTCCGGAATTTCCACCCGTCGCCCGTCGGGTCCTACCAAGATGCCCTTGCCGGCTTGGCCTTCGGCCTCGGTGGCAGGTCGGCCTCCCACCACGGGCTCCCCTCCGGCTCCGGCCGTATCCCGCTCTGCGATGAGGTCCACCGCCTCTTCCACCAGGGAGAGCATCCCCAGAGCCAGGAAGTCGATCTTGATGAAGCCGGCGTCCTCACAGGAATCTTTGTCCCACTGGCAAAGCACCCTCCCCTCCCATGCCGCCGGCTCCAGAGGCACCAGCTCCACCAAAGGGCGAGAAGAGATGATCATGCCTCCCACGTGCTGGGAAATGTGCCGGGGAAGCCCCGCGATCTCTTCCGCCAGCTCGCCCAGGGTTCGCCAAAGGGGAGAATCGGCTTTTCCTTTGAATTCCGGGAGGGCAGCCAACTCTTCCTTGAGACCGGATGCCGACCGGTGCTCCGCCAGCTTGGTAAGTTTCTCCAGATCTCCCTGAGGGAGCTCCAGGGCTTTTCCGATCTCGCGGACAGCCGAGCGGAGGCGATAGGTAGGAAATGTGCATACCATACCGGCATGCTCGGAGCCGTACTTCTCGTAGACGGCCAGGATGAGGGCTTCCCGGATGTCCCTGGGGAAATCCAGATCGATGTCGGGAACGGTGGCCAGCTCCTCGTTGAGGAACCGCCCGAGGAAGAGATCGTTTTCCACGGGGTCCACGTGGGAAAGCCCGATGAGGTAGCAGATGATGGAGGAAACCGAGGAGCCCCGCCCCCGCCCGGGGGGGAGGCCGGCGTAAGCGCGGGGAGAAGGCCCCCGGACGCGGAGGGCCACTTCCCGAGCCAGGTTCATGATGTCGCGATACACCAGGAAGAACCCCGCCAGCCCGTGGCGGTCCACCAATCGCAGCTCTTCTTCCAGGCGACGCTCGGCCTCCCGGCGGTTCTTTTCGGCCCGGGGGGAAGGGGCTGCCCCATCGGGTAAAGGGTAGCGCTCTTCCAGGAGGGCCCAGCAGGTTTCCGAAAGGATCCGGATGGCGGTTTTCCCGTTGCCACCCCCCTCGAAATCGGGAAAGCGATAGCCCAGATCCTTGGTCAGGTCGAAGGCGGCACAGCGCTCGGCAATGAGGAGGGTATGGGCAAGGGCGTCGGGGCGGCCCCGGAATCGGTGGGCCATTTCCGTCGGCGAGGCCAGGGCAAAGAGGGCGTTGGGGCGCCGGAAGGGGTGGACGTTGTCCAGGCTGGTGCGGTAGCGGATGGCCGTGAGGACGTCCTGGAGGCGATGGCGGTGGGGGCGGTGGTAATGCGCGTTGCCTGTGGCCACTACCCGTACCCCCCTACGGTCGGCCAAGCGGGCCAGGGCGCGGTTGCGCGGTCCGTCCCCCTGGACCCCGTTGTCTTGGAGCTCCACGAACACGTTCTCGGGCCCGAAAGCTTCCAACAGGCGGCTGAGGAGTTTTTCCCCCATGGCGACGCTGTCCTGGAGAGCCGCCCACAGCGGGCTCCGCCGGCACCCCGTGAGGAGGATGAGGCCCTGGACCCGCTCGGGATTCAACAGCGTGGACAAGGGGAGGAGGGGGTTGCGGCGATCCGGGGCTTCCATGTGGGCCCGGGTGAGGAGGCGGCACAGATGGGCGTATCCCTGAGGGGTCTCGGCCAGGAGGGTGAGGTGGAAGCCCGTGTCCGGAGCTACGGGGGTGAGGCGGGAGGGGGTGGGGGGGAGATGAGGGAGAAGGGGGGGCTCGGCTGTCACAGTGATTTCGGCCCCTGTAATGGCCTGAAGGCCCTCTTCCCGGGCAGCCCGGGCGAACTCCATGGAGCCGTAGAGGCCGTTGTGATCCGTGATGG
>JAUQOX010000152.1 GCA_030550695.1 Gemmatimonadota bacterium
GACGCTCCACAATTGAGGATCCGTACCCGGGGGGGCCTCGAGGCCCACCTCCTCTCGGACCGCCACTCTGGACGCTTCCCGGACCTGTGTCGGGGAATCCACCGACGCGGACCGCATCTGGGGTCCCCCTTCCACCCTCCCGTTCCCCCTCGGAACCTCCTCTCCCAGACCCACTGCTCGTGCTGTCATGGGCGGACGATAGACGACGGAAGCCGGGTCTATGGCCATAATCCCTTCCCTATAGTTGAGTTGCCCGCCGGAGCATGGACTTCACCGCCTCGAAGACCGAGGCGTTGGCCTCATAAAGGCGCCGCGCCTCCAGAAGACCGACCAGCTCCTGGGTGATGTCCACATTGGAGAGTTCCACGTACCCGTCGGGGCCGGCGTGGGGGTGGCCGGGATCGTAGATCCGTGGCCCCGGAGTCGGATCCTCCACCACCCCGACCACCTCCACACCCCCTCCCAACCCCTCGGAACGGACCCCCACCACGGGCTCGTTCTCCCTGCGGGGGGCGACAGAGTTTTGGAGCACCCCCTCGAAGGGCACCTCCCGGAGTTCCACCACCCGCCTCCGGTAGGCACCCCCTGCCGGGGTGTGGGTGGCACTGGCGTTGGCGATGTTGGACGCCATGACCTCGATTCGGGCCCGTTGGGCCGAAAGTCCCGAGGCTGCGATCCCCAGCGACCGGAACCAAGGCCCTTCCCGGGTCCTTCCTCCCACCGGCGGCAGGTCCTTCCTATCCATGGTCCTCGGTTACCCCTCCCGCAGGCTGGACCGGAGGCCCTGATAGGTCTTTTGGAGGAGCTGGGCCACCGTTTCGAACCTGAGCTGCTCCTCCGCCAGGGCCACCATTTCCTTTTCCAGATCCACCCCCCCTCGGCTCCCTTCCGCCTGCCGGAGCGCCCGGCCAAAGTCGGGCCCGGCACCGGTGGCGGCATTGGCCACCCGATGGGCGATCTCCCGCACGGCCCGGGTGGACCGGTCCAGCTCCGCTCTGAGCTCCGGCACCAGGGAACGGTCTCCAAGAATCCGGCTCAGCATGACGAACCCTCCGGGGGCGGACACGATACCGACCCCTCCCCGGGGCAAGGGGCATTCCAAAGGTGGGGACGGGGGGCGGGAGGGTCCCCTTCCTTTTCGGGCTCTCAGACTAACTGGTTGTAAGGAATCGTCTTACGAGACTGCAACGGGGCAGGCTGGGAACCACCGCCGCGAAGAGGAGGGGAGGGGGATGGGCTCCAGGACCCCCGGTTCCCGGCATGAACTTCCTCCGGGGGGCGGCGACTTTTTCCCCTCACCCCCCCGGGCGGTTCAGCTTGTTCCTGAGGGTTCGGACGCTGATCCCGAGGAGTTCCGCCGCCCGGGTGCGGTTGTGGCCGGTCCGCTCCAATGCCTTTTCTATGAGGATCTCTTCGGCCCGGGCCAGGTTCAGGGAATCCAGAACCACCCGAACGGGTCCGGTCCCCCCCCGATCCTCCGGCTCCCCACCGCCCTTGGGGCTCCGGAGGCGGGCTCCACCCAAAGCCCCCGGGCCGGGGGCCAGGCCGAAACGACGGCGGTCGAAGGCCTCGGGGCGCAACACGTCGTCAGAAGAAAGGATCACGGCCCGTTCCACATCGTGGGCCAATTCCCGGACGTTCCCCGGCCAATCGTAGCGCTGGAGCATCTCGATGGTCTCCGGGGCGATCCCCCGGAGCTTCTTGCCGTTCTCCTTGGCCGCCCGGCGGGCGAAGTAGTTGACAAGAAGGGGAACATCCTCCAGTCGCTCCCGCAAAGGTGGAACCAGGATGGGGACCACACTCAGCCGGTAGAAGAGGTCCTCCCGGAATTTTCCTTCTTCCACGGCCCTGGTGAGATCCCGGTTGGTGGTGGCCACCACCCGGACGTCCACCCGAATGGGGGCGGTTCCCCCCACCCTCTCGAACTCCTGTTCCTGCAAGGCCCTGAGGAGCTTGGCCTGGAGGTCCAGGCGCATTTCGGAAATCTCATCCAGAAGAAGGGTTCCGGTGTGGGCCCGCTCGAAGGCACCTCGCATGGACCGTATGGCGCCGGTGAAGGCGCCCTTTTCGTGGCCGAAGAGGGTGCTCTCCACCAGGGTTTCCGGCACCGCAGCGGCATTGACGGCCACGAAGGGTCCTTCCCGTCGCTCACTGAGGTTGTGGAGGGTCCGGGCCAGGAGTTCCTTACCCGTCCCCGACTCTCCCTGGAGGAGGACGGTGGCTCGGGTGGGAGCCACCATGGCCAGGGTCTCCAGGATCCTCTTCATGGCCGGGCTTTCGCCGATGATCTCCGCTGCACTGCGGAACCGGCTCACCTCTTCCTTGAGACGGGCGTTCTCCCGGCGCAGGCGGACCAGCTCCAGGGCCTGGTCCACGGCAATCTGGAGTTGCTGGGGACGGATGGGCTTGGTGATGTAATCCACGGCCCCCGCTTTGAGGGAAGCCACCGCGTGCTCGATGCTCCCGTAGCCGGTCACCATGACCAACGGCACGTCCATTCCCTCCCTTTCCAAGCGGGAAAGGAACTCCAGCCCCGTAGCCCCCGGCATCCGGTAGTCCGAAACGATGAGGTCGATCCCGCCCCGGGCCAGGACCCGAAAGGCGGCCTCCACGTTCTGGACCCCCACGGTCTGGTGACCGCCTTTCTGGAGGGCGTCCTCCAGGACGGCCAGGGAGGCCGCCTCGTCATCCACACACAGGATCTTGGCCATACCGACGCCGCCGTCCACCCTCCGGCTAAAGTTCGGTCTTCGCCGGTCCGATAATCGAAACGTACCATGAGGCCGCCCCCCCCTGCAACGAACGGGGCTGCCGTCGCTCCTCGGGGTACAGGATGGTTCGAACTTGAGGATTTCCAACCAAGTTCTCTTCGGTCGGGCTTCGGCCTCCGGGCAGCGCCTCCTGTGGGAGATGCACCGGGAGCAAAAGGCCATTTCCTCGGGCCTCCGCCTCGAATCCCCTTCCGACCACCCCACGGCGGTGGGGGAGGTGATGCGGGCCTCCAGCTCCCTTCGGGCGTTGGACCAGTATCGGGACAACCTCTCCACCGCCCGGTCCCGCCTCCAGATGGAGGACGGCGTCCTTCAGCAACTTTCCGATGTCCTCATCCGGGCCAAAGAGCTGGCCGTTTCCCAGGCCGGGAGCACCGCCTCAGCCCAAACCCGTTCCGTGACCGCGGAGGAAATCCGGAGAATCCGGAGCTTCGTGGTGGAACTGGGCAACACCCGTTACGGCGATGCCTACCTCTTCGGGGGCGATTACGCCGACGCCGCGCCCCTGACCGGATCCGGGGTAGACCCCAGCCGGCCTCCTGTGGGCTCGGCCAGGGTGGAGGGAGGGCCCGGGGCGTTCTACGCCCTCAATCACGGAGCCCAGGAAGTCTTTGTCGACTCCGGCGTCCTGGCGGCCCTGGAAGGGCTGGAGGCGGCGCTGGCAGGCAACTCGGAAGAGGCGATCCGCCATTCCATCGGCGCCTTGGACCAGGCCTTCCACAAGGTGCAGAACCTGGTCGGGGACCTGGGAGCCCGGATGAGCCAGACCGACCTGGCCCTCCACAACCTCCAGGCGCTGAGACTCAACCTGGAAGCCCTCCGGTCCGACCTTCAGGACGCCGATATCGCCGAAGCCGTCACCCGGCTGGTCCACCGCCAGACGGCTTACCAGGCGGCCATGATGGCCACCGCCCGCATCATGGAGTCCACCCTGACCCACTACCTCCGATGACCATGGCCACCGCAGCCCTTCCCACCACCCCGGAACCGTCTCCCCTCCTGCTGGAGTCCCATGTCCTGGGTACCCTCCAGGTGCGGGAGGACCAGTGTTTCACCTTCCCGGAGGGGATTCTCGGCTTTCCGGCTTGCAAACGCTTCGCCTTGCTTCCGGCGGAAAGAACCGGCTTCTGGTGGCTGCAATCCCTGGACTGCCCCTCGTTGACCTTCCTGTTGGCCGATCCGTTCCTGTTCATCGAAGGGTTCTACGTGGACCTCAACGAAGGGGACCTTCTCCCCCTTCGGGCCACCAGGGCGTCGGAGCTGGGGGTCCTGGCCATCGTGACCCTCCCCCGCACCCCCCTGGACCCTCCCACCGCCAATCTCCAGGGACCGTTGGTCCTCAACCCAGGAAAGCGCCTGGGGCGCCAAGTCGTCCTCCCCCATTCCCCCTACGGAACCCGGTGGCCTCTGGAACTGAGCAGGTTGCGGAAGAAGAAAAGGTAGGGGCGGCGGCCCGCTAAGGGCGATCCTTGGCCGCCTTCCGCCGTTTGCCGGGGTCCAGCTCCCGCTTCCGGAGGCGCAGGCTTCTGGGGGTCACCTCCAGGAGTTCGTCCTCCTCCATGAATTCCAGGGCAAGTTCCACCGTAAGCCTTCGGGGCGGCTCCAGACGGATGGCTTCGTCGGAGGCCGTGGTGCGGATGTTGGTGGCCTTCTTCTCCCGACAGACGTTGACGTCGAGGTCACCCCGCCGGACGTGTTCCCCCACAATCATCCCCTGATAGACCGGCTCGCCCGGCTCCACAAACAGGGTCCCCCGCTCCTGGAGGTGGAACAGGGCGTAGGCCACGGCCGTCCCTTCCCGGTCCGCCACCAGGACCCCCTTCTCCCTCCCCGGCAGGGGACCCGCCCAAGGGCCATACTCCAGGAACCGATGGTGGAGGATCCCCTCCCCCCGGGTAGCCCCCAGGAACTCCGAGCGGTAGCCGAAAAGCCCCCGGGTGGGTGCCCGAAAACGGAAACGGGCCCTCCCCCTCCCAACCATCCGGAGGTCCTCCAGCTTGGCCCCCCTCCCCCCCAAACCCTCCATGACCACTCCCACCGATCCCTCGGGAACCTCGAGCACCACCTCCTCCCACGGCTCTTCCCTCTCCCCCCCCGACCCGATCCGGGTGATCACCTGGGGCCGGGAAACCTGGAACTCGTACCCTTCCCGGCGCATGACCTCCATGAGAACCCCCAGATGCAGTTCACCCCTCCCCGACACCGTGAACGTGTCGGGGGAATCCTTCTCCTCCACCCGCAGGGCGAGGTTCCTTTCCAATTCCCGGAAGAGGCGCTCCCTCAGGTGGCGGCTGGTGACGAACTTCCCCTCCCGGCCGGCAAAGGGAGAGGTGTTCACCCCGAACTCCACCGAAAGGGTGGGCTCTTCCACGGCTATCCCCCGGAGGCGGTCCCGGTGCAGGGGGTGGGTCAGGGTGACCCCGATCTCCACCCCTTCCACCCCCGCCAGGGCCACGATGTCCCCGGCCGCAGCCTCTTCCAGCTCCAGCCGCTCCAGCCCCTGAAACTCATAGAGCTTGAGGACCCGCCCCTCCGGCACACCCTCGTCCGGGGGCACGGGGCCCGGCGGCCCGAGGGGCAACAGGGCCACCCGGTCCCCTACCCGAACCTTCCCCCGCTCGATGCGCCCGATGGCGATCCGACCCACATAGGGCGAGAAGTCCAAGGTGGACACCAGCATCTGGAAAGGACCGTCGGGGTTGCCGGGGGGTGGGGGGAGGTGCTGAAGAATCGCCTCGAAAAGGGGGCGGAGATCCCCCACGGGGGGCTGGCGGCGTCCGGAAGCCGACCCGCTTCCCTCTTCCCGCCGAGACCAGGCACGGGCCGTGGCCAGATCCCGGGTAGCCCACCCTTCCCGGGCGGAGGCATAGAGGAAGGGAGCGTCCAGTTGCGCCTGTCCTGCCTCCTCTTCCAGGAACAGCTCCAACACCTCGTCGTGGACCTCCTCCAATCGGGCGTCGGCCCTGTCGGCCTTGTTGAGGACCACGATGGGGAGAAGGCCGAGTTCCAGGGCCTTCCGGGTCACGAAGCGGGTCTGGGGCATCGGACCTTCCGCCGCATCCACGAGAAGGAGGACGCCGTCCACCATGCGGAGGATCCGTTCCACCTCCCCCCCGAAATCCGCATGGCCGGGGGTATCCACGATGTTGATCTTCACCTCGCCCCAATGGATGGCCGTGTTCTTGGCCAGGATCGTGATCCCCCGCTCCCGTTCCAGGGGGTCGGAGTCCATGACCCGCTCCTCCACCACCTGGTGGGGGCGGAAGATCCCCGCCTGGCGGAGCATCTGATCCACCAGGGTGGTCTTGCCGTGGTCCACATGGGCGATGACCGCCACATTCCGGATGAGCATGGGAACCTTCCCGCCGTACCCCCTTCAGTCCCCCAAGACGTAGGCGAAGATCAGGGGGGCCACGATGCTGGCATCGGATTTGATGAGGAAGCGCGGCGTGGTGATATCCAGCTTACCCCAGGTGATCTTCTCGTTGGGGTAAGCCCCGGAGTACCCGCCGTAGGACACCTCGGCGTCGGTGATCTGGCAAAAGTACCCCCAGAAAGGAACCTCCATCCCCAGGTCTTGGATGAGGGAGGGGACCACGCAGATGGCGAAGTCCCCGGCGATCCCGCCGCCGATCTGGAAGAACCCCACCGACGGCAGGCCCTCCGCCGCACCATGGTTGGCCAGGTACCAGTCCATCAAGTGCTGGAACTGCTCCGTCCCCGTTTTCACGCACTGATGGTGGGCGATCCGCCCGGCCTTGACATGGGCGGCGAACATGTTCCCCATGGTGGAGTCCTCCCACCCCGGAGCGTAGACGGGGATCCCCGCCTCTTTGGCCGCCACGAGCCAGGAATCGGCCGGGTCGATTTGGAAGTGCTGCTGCAGTTCGGGGTCGTCCAAGACGTCGAACATGTACTCGGCCGGGAACTTCCTCACCCCCTCCCGGGCAGCTCGGCTCCACCGCTCCACCAGCCGACGTTCCACGTGCTTCATGACGTTCTCCGGGATACAGGTATCCGTGACCCGGTTCATGCCTCGGTCATAGAGGGCCTTTTCGTCGGCGGGGGAGAGTTCCCTCCAGTGGGGAAGGCGCTCGTACTCGTCGTGGGCCAGAAGGTTGAACACGTCCTCCTCCAGGTTGGCTCCGGTGCAGGAAATGGCGTGGACCTTCCCCGCCCGGATCATCCGGGCCAGGATGATCCCCAACTCCCCCGTGGACATGGCGCCAGCCAGGGTCACCAGCATCTTCCCCCCGGCTTCCGTGTGGGCCGCGTAGGCTCGGGCCGCTTC
>JAUQOX010000153.1 GCA_030550695.1 Gemmatimonadota bacterium
TTCCTCCGGCGGGTCATGGGCAGGGTCCCCCTCCACTGGCTGTTCTTTCCCCAGGCCGCCAGCCCCATCTGGTTGGCCGAGGGGATGGCCGTGCACTACGAGTCGGCCCTCACCGGTGCCGGCCGACTCCGGGGGACCTATCACGAGATGGTGCTCAGGAGCGCGGCCCTGGCCGGCACCCTGGAAACCATCGGGCAAGTGTCGGGCAGTTCCCCCCTGTGGCCCGGGGGCCAGAGGTATTACTCCTACGGGTCCTTTTTCCTGCGGGATCTCGTAGACCGACATGGCTCCGAGGCCCTGGGGCGGTTCCTGACGGCGGTGGGGGGGCAGTGGCTTCCTTACCGGCTGAATGCGGCGGCTCGGGAAGCCTTCGGAGAGTCGTTCTCGGAAGGGTGGGAGCGGTGGCGGAAGGGGGTGGAAGCCAGGGCAAGGGCCTTGAGGGACTCCTTGGCCGCCCTGGGGCCGCTGACCCAGGGGGAAGTGGTGGGAGGGGAAGGATACTACCACTGGAATCCGGCCCCTTCCCCCGACGGGGAATGGCTGGCGTACCTCCGTTACGACGGAAAGACCGACCCCCAGATCCGTCTCCGGTCCGCGGCCCGGGGGGAGGAAAGAAAGCTGGTCCGGGTGAACAGCCTGGGCCACCTGGCCTGGACCCCTGACGGGCGGATCCTCTTCTCGCAGTTGGAGTTCCGGGACCCCTATCGGATCCTTTCCGACCTGTACCTGGTGAGCCGGGACGGCCGGGTGGAGCGCCTGACCCGCGGGATGCGCTTGGACCAACCCCATGTGGCGCCCGACGGAACCAGGGCCGTGGCCGTCCAGGGAGGGGGTGGGACCACAGGCCTTGTGGTTTTCGATCTTCGCACCCGTGAGGTGAAGCCCCTGGTCCCGCCCACGGCAGAGGAGCACTGGGCTTTTCCCCGTTGGTCGCCCGACGGGCGGTGGATCGCGGCGGTGCGGTGGCGGAGGGGGGGATGGATGGACGTGGTCCTCCTCACCCCTGAGGGCGAAGTGGCGGGCGAAGTCACCCACGATCGGGCGGTGGATGTCACCCCGGCCTGGAGCCCTGACGGGCGGTGGCTCCTCTGGTCCTCCGACCGGAGCCGGATCCCCAACCTCTACGCTGTGGAGATAGACCCGACCACCGGTCGGCCGGGATCCCCGAGGCAGGTGACCCATCTGATCGGCGGGGCCCTGCACCCGGCGGTGGATGCGGTGGGGCGCTGGCTTTATTTCTCCTCCTACGGGCCTGAGGGCTGGAGGGTGGAGCGAATCCCGTTCCGGCCCGAGGGGTGGGGTGGGCCGTCCCCCTTGCATCCTTCCTTCGAGGTCGAGGAGGATGTCGCACGGTACGAGGGACGGGCCCAAGGGGAGGTGGGTCCTTACCGGGCCCTGTCCACCTTGCTCCCCCGATACTGGACCCCGGCCCTCCGCCCCGGAGACGCCGTGGCGGGGCGGACGGTCCTGAAGCCCGGCTACGGCCTCCGGACCTCGGGACGGGACTTGGTGGGGCGCCACGCCTTCGACCTCGAGCTCACGGCGGCTGCGGGCGAGGCCCCCTGGGCCGGAGGGGTGAACTACACCTTCAGCGGGTTCGGCAACCCCCTCCTTTCCCTGGGGGCTCGCCAGAGCTACGACGCGGATGCCCGGATCCTGAGGGGGGTGACGCGGGGAGGAGACACGATCCCCCTCTATCTGGTGAAACGGGAACGGGCCCTTTCCTTGGCCTCCACCTTCCAGCGGCGCACGATCCGCAGTTCCGCCATCCTGACCCTGGGGGGGAGCTTCCTTGAAGACGACCGATTCCTCCTCGAGAGCGATCTCCGCCGCTCCTCCCGGTTCGCCCTGCGGGAGCCCCGTTCCCGCTACCTGGAAGGGAGGGGAACCATGGGATTCGGGACGGCGCGGACCTTCCCCTTCTCCATCGGTAGGGAGGACGGCGTGACCCTCTTGGTCCGGGGGCGAATCCGCCGGGAGATGGACCTGGCCGACACCCTCCGGGGCAAGGAGATCTGGGACGGCAGTCTCCGGGACGTACTGGCCTCGGCCAGTCTTTACCAGGGCTTTGCCGGGCCGGGTTTCGGTCGGCACGGCGTGGCCCTCCGCCTGGCGGTGGGAAGGGCCTGGGGCCCAGGTGCCGGGGCTTCCCACTTCGAGGTGGGGGGTGCCTCGGGAACCGAACCCCTGGGGGTCCCGGGGGATTGGGGGGGGGGGATCTGGTTCCCGGTGAGGGGGCATGCTCTGGCCTCCCGGTCGGGGCGGGTGGCCTGGACCGGAAGCGTGGAGTACCGGTTTCCCGTGGCCATGCTTCATCGGGGGTTCGGCCTGGTACCCCTGCACCTGGGTTGGCTGGCCGGCACCCTCTTCTTCGACGCAGGGAACGCCTGGGGTCCGGAGCAGGGTACCCCCTGGAGGGCAGCCAACCCCAGGGGGGCTACCTTGGCGTCCGTGGGTGGAGAAGGGATCCTCCGGTTCCAACCCTTGTGGCTGACTGAGATGGACGTTCGGCTGGGGGTCGGGTTTCCCTTGGAGGCGGGAGGGAAGCCGGTGGTCCATCTCCGCTTCGGAAGTTCTTTCTGAGGAAGGAGGGCCCCCCAGGGCGGCGGACCGTTGCCGGGAAACGAGGGGGGGGCCAGGGGCGTTCGACCCCCTAGGTCCACGGGAGCCCTTGGAGGCGAACCATTGCCCACAACATCTAGTGGTATTATCTTGCCATCTACTCAATATGTAGTGGTTCTCCGGACCTCGTCCGGCACCTTTCCCCTGCAGGCTGAAGCGTATCGGGCTCTGGGTGACCGAGCCTGAAGGGAGTTTCCCCTCGTCCGGTCTCCTCCCCCTGCTTCCCTTGTTTCCCACGGAGGCCCCCATGAACTCTTCCAGTCCCGCCCGCCAGGAGTTTTTTCTTTTCGATGACCGGGTGCCCCAGGATCTTCCGCACCCGGAGTTCACGGAAAACGCCCGGATCGTCCTGGCCAAGCGGTACCTCAAGAAGAACGAGCGGGGGGAGCCGGCCGAGGATCCCCGGACCATGTTCTGGCGGGTGGCCTATACCATTGCCCGGGAGGATGCCCGCTATGGGGCTTCTGAAGCGGCGGTGGAGGAGTTGGCCCGTCGGTTCTACGATCTGATGACGTTGGGGGAGTTCGAGCCCAATTCCCCCACCCTCATGAACGCAGGCCGGCCCCTCGGACAGCTCTCGGCCTGTTTCGTGCTCCCCGTGGACGACGCCTTGTCCAACGGGCGGAGCGGGATCTACGACACCCTCAGGGCCATGGCCTTGGTCCACCAGTCGGGGGGGGGCACCGGTTTCTCCTTCTCCCGCCTTCGGCCCAAGGGCGATACCGTCCGCTCCACCATGGGTGTAGCCTCCGGCCCCGTCTCCTTCATGAAGCTCTACGACGCCTCCACCGAGGTGGTGAAGCAGGGGGGAACGCGGCGGGGGGCCAACATGGGGATCCTGCGGGTGGACCATCCCGACATCCGGGAGTTCATCACCTGCAAGTCCGACACCTCCCAGGTGACGAACTTCAACATCTCCGTAGCCATCACCGATGCCTTCATGGAGGCGGTGCGCCGGGGCGGCACCTACGACCTGGTCAATCCCAGGAACGGCCAGGTGGTCGGGAAGGAAGACGCCCGGGAGATCTTCGACCTCATCGTCCACGGGGCGTGGGCCACCGGGGAGCCGGGGGTCTTCTTCATCGACCGGGCCAACGAAGTGAATCCCGTCCCCCATCTGGGGTCGTACGAAGCCACAAACCCCTGCGGGGAACAGCCCCTGTTGCCCTACGACGTGTGCAATCTGGGAAGCATCAACCTGGGGAAGTTTATCCGCAAGGATTTCGTGTGGGGCAGGGACCCCATGGAAGGAGTGGACTGGGACGCCTTGGCTCGGGTGGTGCATCTGTCCGTCCACTTTCTGGACAACGTTATCGACGCCAACCGTTACCCTCTCCCTGAAATCCATGAGTTGGCCCACCGGATCCGTCGCATCGGATTGGGGGTCATGGGATGGGCGGATATGCTGGTCCGGCTGGGTGTTCCCTACAACACGGCGGAAGGGGTGGAGGTGGGGAGGAGGGTCATGGCCTTCCTCAACGAGGAGGCTCGGAAAGCTTCGGAAAAGCTGGCTGAAAGCCGGGGCGTCTTTCCGGAGTGGGAGCGTTCCATCTGGGGTCCCGACGCCACCTGCGCCCGGGGGCCCGACGGCGAGCGCATCCGTCCCGAACGGCGGCTCCGAAACTGCAATCTGACCACGGTGGCCCCCACCGGAACCATTTCCATCTTCGCAGGGTGTTCCGGCGGAATCGAGCCTTTGTTTGCCGTGGCCTTCCTCCGGAACCAGGCGGGGGTCCTCATGCCCGACGTGAACCCCGACTTCGTCAAGATTGCCCGGGAGCAGGGTTGGTACTCCGAAGAACTCATGGAGCGCATCGCCCGGGAGGGACACATCCACTTCGACGAGGTCCCCCCGGAAATCCAGCGGGTGTTTGTCACCGCCCACGACATCACGCCCGAGTGGCACGTGCGGATGCAAGCGGCATTTCAGGAGCACACCGACTCGGCCATTTCCAAGACCACGAACTTCCCCGCAAGTGCCACGGAAGAGGATGTCCGCAAGATCTACGAACTGGCCTTCGACCTGGGGTGCAAAGGGGTTACGGTGTACCGTGACGGCTCCCGCCCGGGTCAGGTCCTATCCACCGGGAAGACTGCCCAGGCTTCGGTCACCGAGGCGGAGCGGGCCCGTTGGGCCGCGCTGGAGCACGATCTGGCCGATGCCCGGGAAACCATCCACAAGCTCAGGGTGGAGGTGGAGCGGCTGAAAGCCGAACTGGAGGAGCGGGATCGGATGGCGGCGGCCGCCCGCCAGAAGCGTCAGCGCCCCCCTGTGCTCAAGGGTCGTACCCTCAAGCTGAACTCGCCTCTGGGCGACATCTACGTCACCATCAACGAAGACGATGCCGGGCGCCCCTTCGAGGTCTTCTGCACCTTGGGCAAGGCGGGGGGCGCGGCCTTCGCCGACGCCGAGGCCATGGGGCGGCTCATTTCCCTGGCGCTGCGGTCGGGGGTTCCCATCACTGCCATCAAGGACCAGCTCCGGGGGATTTCCTCGGACCGGGCCGTGGGGGTGGGCCCCAACAAGGTGCTGTCGGTCCCCGACGCCATCGGGCAGGCCATCGAGCGCTATCTGGAAGAGAAGGCGGGCATCCAGGAGGAACTACCCATCGCCCTTGCCACCCCCCGCTCCGCCGGTGACACCCAGCATCAGCCTGCGACGGCCCGTTCCACAGGAACCCATGAGCACTTCTTGGGTAGCTGTCCTGACTGTGGTTCCGGACAGCTGGCCTTCGAAGAGGGGTGTGTGAAGTGCCACATCTGCGGATACAGCGAGTGCGGCTGATTCCGCTTCGTCGTCGGGCTATTCGGGGTGGTGTTGTCGCGGAGGCGGGGGTCCTTCGGACCTCCGGCTCCGCTCTGCTGTTGCTGTTCTCTTTCCTTTCCTCCCTCTCCGCCCAGGAGATGCGCGGAATCTCGGCCGAACCCGGTCCGGCTTCCCCCTGGAGGGCGGGGCTCGACTTTTTTCTTCGCTTGGCCCAAGAGCACCACCCTGCCCTGCGTGCGGCCGAGAGTCGGTGGCATGCGGCCCTGCAGGAAGGCGAGCTGCGGCGCAGTCTGCCCGATCCCGAACTGTCGGTTTCCTGGGGCGCGATGAATCGCGGGCCGGGGGTAGCCCTCATGCAGGCGATTCCCCTCGGGTCCAAAAGGCGGCTGGAGGCGGCCATGGCCGACACCCTGGCCCTGGCGGCGGGGAGGCGGGTGGAGGCGACCCGGTGGGCGGTGTTTGCAGAGGTGGCCGACGCCTATGCACGTTACGCCTTTTCTTTGGAAGCTCGGGAAAGCGCCAGGGAAAATTTGGCTCTCGTCCGGGAGCTGGAAGCGGTCCTGTTGGCGGGGTATCGGACGGGGGAGGTCCCCTTTGCCGACGTGGTCCGGATCCAACTGGAGGGGAGCCGCATGGAGAACGAGGTACGTTCCTGGGAGGAACGGCTATCCACCGAAGCCGCTCTGCTGAACGCTGCCGTCGGCTTGCCGATCCGGACCCCGGTGCCGGAGGTGGAGCCCTTGCAGCCTGTGGAAGTGGTTTGGGACGAGGGCGAGCTTCTGGCCGAGGCAGGCAGGACCCACCCGGAGCTGGCGGTCCTCTCGGCCGAGGCGGCGGCGGCGCGGCTGGGGAAGGAGCGCGCCCGGCAGGAGTTTCGGCCCGACCTGGGAGTAGGGCTGGAGTACCTGGGGCCTGGGGAAATGACCAAGGGCGGGCTGGGAGTCATGCTGCAGGTCGGCATCCCCATCCGGAGGAAGCGTCTGGCCGCCGGTCTGGCCCGGGCGGAGGCCGATGAGCGGGCCGCCGCGGCTTCGTTGGAGGAAGTGCGGCGGAAGGTCGAGGCCGAGACCCGCAGCGCCCTCTTCCGGTTCGGGGATGCCCGTCGAAGGGCCCTGCTTTTCCAGAACGAGCTGCTTCCCCAGGCTCGACAGGCCCTGGAGGCCACTCGGGCGGCCTACCGCACAGGGGAAGCGGGGTTTGCGGATCTGGTGGAGGGCCTTCGGATGCTGTTGGAGTTTCGGTTGGGTCTGGCGGATGCCCTTGCCGAGCAGCTCCGGACGGTGGTGGAGCTGGAAGGCTACCTGGGGCGCCGGCTCAGACCCGCCGGTGGGGAACCGTCAGGAGTGGGGAGGATGCCATGAAGGTGTGGAGGACGTGGTTTTCCGGAGGACGACCCTCGGGGGTTGCCGTCCCTCGAGGTGCCTGGCTGGCGGCGGGGGTCCCGGTCCTGGTCCTGGTGGCGTTCCTGGCGGGGAGGTGGACGGCTGCCGCCAAGGGGTCGGAAGGGGAGGCGATCCATCGCGCCTTCTCCCTCGCCCCGGGGGGAGACCAGGGCCCCCAGTGGTATACCTGCTCCATGCATCCGCAGGTGAGGACCGCCGACC
>JAUQOX010000154.1 GCA_030550695.1 Gemmatimonadota bacterium
TGAACGCCGGGACTTATGCCCCCCTCCATGTCATCCTGACCGTGCGCCTGGGCCCTCCAGGTCATCCTGACCGGGCGCCCGGGCCCCCCGGGGGGGCGGGGGCGGGGGGGGGGGGAGGGGTCGGAAGCCGGTCCTGGATAGGAAGGGGGTGGGGCTCCAGCCGAAAGGGCTCCCGTTTCCCCGGAACCGGCCTGGTCGGGATCCCGTCCCGGTGAAGCCGTTGCGGTTTGTGGTGGGTAGCCCGCAGCTCCCTCAGGTGGTTTCCGGGAAACGAGCCAGCAGTTCCGCCGCCCACTCCGCCAACAGGGCGGCGGCGAGGGGGAGGATTTCCTCGTCGAGATCGAAGCGGGGGGTGTGATGCTCCCGGGGCTCGGGGAGAGCCGCCCCCACCCAGAAGAACGCACCCGGCGCCTGCCGGGCGAGGATCGCGAAGTCTTCGGCTCCCATCATGGGTTCGGCCTCCCACACCCCTTCGGGCCCCACGAGCCGGAGAGCCGCCTCCCGCCCCAAGGCTGTGACTGCGGGATGGTTCACCACCGGGGGGTTCCCCTGGGAGAACTCCACCGTCACCTGGGCCCCCTGGGCCCTCAACCCTTCGAAGGCCTCCCGCACTCCCCGATGGAGTCGCTCCCGGACCTCCCCCTTGAAGTAGCGGACCGTCCCCGACAAGGTGACCTCTCCCGCCAGCACGTTGGGGGCCACCCCCCCCCGGACCACCCCGAAGGTGACCACACCATGCTCCATGGGGGAGATGCGCCGGGACACGACCTGCTGAACCGCCAGGATCCCCTGGGCCGCCAGGACCAGAGAATCCACCCCCTCGTGGGGCAAGGCTGCATGGGCGCTCTTTCCCCTCACCACCACCTTGACTTCGTCGCTCCCCGCCATGAGGGGGCCCTCCTTGACGAAGACCTTGCCGGAGGGGAGATGCCCCCCCACGTGGAGACCCACCACAGCGGCGACTCCCTCCATGGCCCCATCCTCCACCATCCGCTGCGCCCCGCTCTTCCCTTCCGAGTCCATGCGCTCCTCGGAGGGCTGGAACAGGAGTCGCAGGGTGCCGGGGGGGAGACGCCCCGCCCGGAAGTCCTCCGCCAGGAGCCGGGCAGCTCCCACGAGGGCCGCCACATGGGCGTCGTGGCCGCAGGCGTGCATGACCCCGGGGACCTGGGATCGGTACTCGTGCTCCCCCTCCTCGTGGATGGGCAGGGCATCCATGTCCGCCCGGACCGCCACCACGGGGCCCCCTCCGGTCCCCAACTCCCCCACCACCCCGGTGATTCCGACACCCCGGCGCACCCGGTATCCCAGAGCCTCCAGTCGAGCCGCCACCTGGGCGGCGGTGCGGTATTCCTGGAAGGAGAGTTCGGGGTTGCGGTGCAGGTCCCGCCTTAGGGCCACCAGATCCTCGTGGAAACCTCGGGCACGTTGGAGACGGTTCATGGAACGAGACTCGCGGCAAGAAGCGGATGGTCGGCCTGTTGCCCCTTTCGCCCTGCCGCGCCTAGCTTCTCGGGGGGCACGGGGAAAGGCGCGGGGAGTATACACATCCGCCCCGCCGGGGTACAACTCCCCCCGAACCGGGGCCGGGAGGAGCATGCTGGACAAACGCCTGACCGAACAGCGGAATCCCCGCTCCCAGCGGATCGACCGGTTGAGTCCCCTGGAGATCACCGATCTCATCAACGCCGAGGACAGGATGGTGGCGGCGGCGGTTGGGGAGGAGCGGGAAGCCATCGCCCGGGCCATGGAGCTGGCGGTGGAGGCGTTTCGAAAGGGCGGTCGGCTCATCTACGTGGGGGCGGGGACCTCCGGGCGGCTGGGAGTCCTGGACGCCGCCGAAATCCCTCCCACCTACGGTACGGACCCGGAGATGGTCCAGGGGGTCATCGCCGGGGGTCCGGCGGCCCTCTTCCGGGCCCAAGAGTGGGCCGAGGACGACCCGGAGGCGGGGGCGGCGGCCATGGACGAGCGCAAGGTGGGCCCCCACGATTTCGTCCTCGGCATCGCCACCTCGGGGACGACCCCCTTTGTGCACGGGGCGCTCCGCCGGGCCAAGGAAAGGGGAGCCAAGACGGGCTTCCTCCTCTGTACCTACCCCACCGAGGAACTCACGGCCCGCCACGACGTGGTGATCGCTCCCCTGGTGGGGCCGGAGGTCATCACAGGTTCCACCCGGATGAAGGCCGGCACCGCCACCAAGCTGGTCTTGAACACCATCAGCACCGGCGCCATGGTGCTCCTGGGCAAGGTCTACGGTAATCTCATGGTGGACCTGCAGGTCACCTGCGAAAAGCTTCGGGACAGGGGCGAGCGGATCCTCATGGAGACCTTGGCCGTGGGCCGGGACCAGGCCAAGGAGCTCCTGGAGGCTGCCGGCGGCCACGTGAAAAAGGCCCTGGTGATGGGCAGGTTGGGGGTCAGTGCCCCTGAGGCCGAGCGGAGACTGGAGGAAGCGGGAGGGTCGGTGGCCCGGGTGTTGGGAGACCTGCCATGAGGCTCCTGGGCCTCATGTCCGGGACGTCCTTGGACGGGATCTCGGCGGCTCTGGTCCGGGTGGAGGAGGTGGAGCCTTGGGGGGCGGGCCCGCCGCCCCGTTTCCCCGCCATCCGTTGGACCCTGGAAGCCTTCCGTACCCGGCCCTATACGCCCCAGGAGCGGATGGCCCTGTTGGAAGCGGTGGAAAGGGGCGGTGCCCGGGACCTGGCCCTCTGGCATACACGGATCGGGGAGTGGTTCGCCCGGGCGGCCTTGGAACTCTTGGAAGGGGTCGGGATTTCCCCGTCGGAGGTGGACGCCGTGGGGTCGCACGGCCAAACCTTCTGGCACGAGCCCCCCGGGGCGGGGGGACGAGGAAGCTCCCTCCAGCTGGGGTGCCCTGCCACCATCGCCGAGGTCACGGGCATCCCCGTGGTGAGCGACTTTCGAGCCCGGGATTTGGCGGCCGGCGGACACGGCGCCCCTCTGGTCCCTTGGGCGGACCGGCTCCTGTTCTCCCATCCCCGGCGGGCAAGGGCCCTCCAGAACTTGGGCGGGATGGCCAACGTGACCTGGCTCCCCCCTTCCCCAAGCTCCGCCCCCTTGCTGGCCTTCGATACGGGTCCCGGCGTGGTCCTCCTGGATGCCGCTGCCCGTCTGGCCACCGGAGGGGAATGGCCCTTTGACCGGGACGGCGCCCTGGCCCGCCGAGGGGAGCCGTGTCGCCGGACTTTGGAGCTCCTCCTGGGTCACGCCTATTTCGGCCAGCCGCCGCCCCGATCCACCGGCCGGGAGACCTTCGGCGGGAATTTTTTGGACCAGGCTGTGGCCCTGGTGGAGAAGGAGCGGGGCCTCCGCCTGGTGCCCGGTCGCCCGGAGGAGGGTTGGCCGGACCTGTTGGCCACCCTGGTCTTGCTCACCGCCCGGAGCATCGGAGAAGCCTACCGGCACTGGGTCATCCCCCGCGGGGTGGACGAGGTCTACCTCCTGGGAGGGGGGGCGAAGAACCCCGTGTTGGCGGAAGCTGTGGCCCGGGAGCTGGCCCCTCTGCCGGTCCTGCCCGCCCAGGAACTGGGGATGGACCCTGAGGCCCGGGAGGCCGCCGCCTTTGCCCTCCTGGCCTGGGCCTTCCTGCGGGGCCTGCCAGCCAATGTCCCCGAGGCCACGGGATCGGCGGGTCTGCGGAGGCTTGGGTCGTGGACGCCGGGAAGCTCCCCGGGGGGAGGGGCATTTCCGAAGGAATTGGCGTCCGGGGAGGGCCCCCCCCGCCTCCTGCCCGACCTGCCGGGGCCTCTGCCCCCCCATGGGAAGGGGGCGGGAGGGGGGAGGAGCAGACGGTGAAGGCGGCAAGGCAGGAAAAGGGGGGCGAGACGCCCCGGGACAGGGCCGGGAGGACGACGGCGGCGGGGAAGGGGGCGGCGGCGGCGGGTCTCCACCGTCGGTTCCTCCTCGTGTTGCTTTTTCTGGCTGTCCAGGCCGGACTGACTTTCCGGGTGTTCAACCCGGCGCCCCACAGCGGCGGCGACAACGCGGCTTACCTGGCCTTGGCCTATTCCTTGGCGGAGCGGGGGACCTACCAGGAGCTCTGGACACCCGGCGAGCCGCCCCATACCAAGTATCCCCCCGTATTCCCGCTGGTCCTGTCGGCCCTTATGAGCCTGGGGGTGAAGGGGTGGACAGGGTTCAAAGGGGTTTCTGTGGCGGCCACCTTGGCGGCGGGGGTGTTCACCCTCCTTTGGGCCTGGGGGCGTGGAGGACCCGGCCTGGCCCTGGCCACGGCGTTCTTGTTTGCCCTGTCGGATGCCGTCCTGGACTATTCCCGTTGGATCCTTTCCGATGCCCTGTTCGTAGCCCTGACCCTGGGGGCCCTCTGGGCGCTGGAGCGGGGGTGGAGGAGGGGTAACCAAGGAAGGGGGGTGGGCTGGTGGGCGGTGGGGGTCGGCCTTACGGCAGCGGCCTACCTGACCCGTTCGGCAGGTCTTCCCCTGGTGGCGGCCGTGCTCCTGTGGCTCGGGTGGCGGCGGAAGTGGAGCTGGCTGTCCGGCAGCGGGCTGGCCCTGGGGCTTCCTCTCCTCGCCTGGTGGTGGTGGAGCCGTTGGGGGGGGCGGCACAGCTACATGTCGGAGTTCTGGCTGCGGGACCCCTATCAGCCGGAGTTGGGCACGGTGGGATTGGGTGGGCTTCTGGCCCGGGGAGGGGAGAACCTCTGGGCCTACGTTACCGCCCTTCTTCCGGAGGGGGTGGTGGGGATGGAAGGTCCCTGGCTCCTTCCCTTGGGCGTCCTCATGGTGGGCGGTGCCGCTTGGGGTTGGCTGGCCAGCCTTCGAAGGGGGGCCGGGGTCGCGGAATTCTTTTTCCCCCTGTACGCCGGGTTGATCCTGTTGTGGCCCCAGGTGTGGTCGGGCGACCGGTTCGCCCTTCCCCTGATTCCCCTGGTTCTCTGGTATGGGGGGCGGGCCCTCACGGGGCTCTTCCCGGCCCGAAGGACGGGGTGGAGGTGGGGGGTGGGCGGGGTCGGAGTGCTGGTGGTGGGCTTGCCGGCCTTCGGGAACTGGATGGAGGAGGGAGGCCGAGCCCGGGAGTGTGCCCGGGCGGTGGGGCGGGCCGGACCCTGGGCCTGCTACGGGCCGGGGGTCCAGGAATTTGCGGCTCTGTCGGCCTGGACAAGGGAACACCTGCCCGACGGAGCGTCGGTGGTGGCCCGGAAGCCCACGATCTTCTACGTGCTGAGCGGCATCAAGGCGAAGTCCCTCCCCCTTACCCTGGACCCCGACACCTTCCTGGCCGAAGCACAGGAAGGAGGAACCGGCTATGTGGTCCTGGACCGTTGGGACGCCCTGGCGGGCTTCTATCTGGGACGGGCCCTCCGGGCGCGCCCCTCGGCCTTCTGTGTGGTCACCGCGGTCGGATCCGGGGACGGCGAGGCAACCTATCTCCTGGGGTTCACCGAACCCTCCCCCGAGGCGGGAGGGGAGGCGGGGCCCGGTGAGGGCTCCCTCTCGGTGTGTGGTCCCAGCTTTCGCCGGAACGCGCCCCGCTCCCTTCCCCCCATCCCCCCAGGGGCTGTGCCCCTCCTGGTTCTGGGGGAGGCCGGCTAGGGCGCCCCGGGGCCGAGGGGGGCGCGGGCCGCAGTGCTCATTCGTAGAGATGAGCCAGCAGGATCCCGAACGCCAGCAGGGACAGGAAGGCCTCCGGCTCTTGAACTCCCCTCGGGACCGCAAGGCTTGAGAGGTGGCCGACCCCTCCTCCCTTCCCTCGCCGCCCTGCCACGCCTCCGAGGCCGCCCCACGGGGCCAGGAGGTATTCCAAGGCCCCGAAGGTGGAACCCCTCAGGGCCCGAGGGCCCCTCAGGCGAGGGGCTACCAGACCGGCATAGGTCATGCCTCGGGCGGCCCCTCGGAGGAGCGCCCGGCCGAGGGCCCGGGGAAGGGGGGAAGGGTGGGGGGCGGCGGTGAAGGCCGGCCGGAGAAGCTCCGTGACCGCCCCGGCGAGGGCCCCCGCGGAACCGCCGGCCAGGACGCGCCGGAGGCCATGGGCAGGCCGTCTTTCTTCTGTCCTGCCCCGGAGGAGATGGTGGACCAGAAGCCCCGCCCCCGCAGCGGAGAGGGCTCCCAACAGCCGCTCAAGGAGATCGGGGGATGGATATCGGCCTGGCGAAGGGTTTTCCCCCCCCTCCATCCTTGCCTCCCACCGCAGGCGAATCGACTCTAGGGTGTAGCCCAAGGTGTACCAGAGATCTTGCGAAGTCATTCGCGGCTGTTCCCTCCCCGACGAGCTTTCCTGGGTGAGCGCCATGTGCCTGGAGACGTCCACCGCCTTCGATCCTGCTTCCCGCGAGCGTGAGCCTTTCCCCCCTCGCACCGGGGGCCCAAGGAGTCCCGGACCAGGGTCCGCTTCGGCGAGGGCGTTGCCGTCAAGGATCTGGGCGGTGGCGGCCCGGGGCAAGGGTCTCCCCCTTCCCATCCTTGTGGCGGCCTGCCTGGGGGCGCTTTCCATCCCTCGCCCCACCGGAGCCCAAGTGCCCCCCGACGAACCCTGGCGAACCCTGGAGACGGAACATTTCCGTATCGCGTTCCCCGCACCCTTGGAGGATCTGGCCCGGCGTCTGGGCCACCGGGCCGAGGCCGCCTGGGTCCTCCTGTCCCGGGAGCTTCCCCCGCCGAAAAGGGGGAAGGTGGATGTGGCCCTTTCCGACCACGTGGACTTTCCCAACGGCTTCGCCAGGATCTACCCGTCCAACCGGATCTACATCTATGCGCCCCCGCCCATGGACCTCCTGGAACTGGCCTTCATGGACGAGTGGCTGGAACTGGTGATGATCCATGAGCTGGTCCACATCTTCCATTTGGACCATACCGGACCGGTGGGCGAGTTCCTCCGGCGGGTCATGGGCAGGGTCCCCCTCCACTGGCTGTTCTTTCCCCAGGCCGCCAGCCCCATCTGGTTGGCCGAGGGGATGGCCGTGCACTACGAGTCGGCCCTCACCGGTGCCGGCCGAC
>JAUQOX010000155.1 GCA_030550695.1 Gemmatimonadota bacterium
CCGGTGGTGCCCACGGGGGATAAGGCGCCGGAAAAGATCGTGAGCGCCATGCGGAGCCAAATGCGGGCCCTGGCCGAAACCCGCGGACTGGATCCCCGGGTGGCGGAGGCTATGGTGGACGAAGAGATCGAAATCCCCGGTGTGGTGGAGGCGGGGAAGCTTCTCACCCTGACCACCCAGGAGGCCGTCGGGCTGGGCTACGCCGTGGAAGTGGAAGATTTCCAGGCCCTGCTCCGGGAACTGGGCCTGGAGGGGGCGGAGGTGCGGACCTCGCAGATCAATTGGGCCGAGAGGATCGTGCGCTTCCTCACGAGCCCGCTGGTCTCGCCTTTTCTGCTTTCTTTGGGTTTCCTCGGGCTTCTGGTGGAGATCAAGAGCCCAGGCTTCGGCATGGCCGGGTTGGCAGGCCTCATCTCCTTGGCCCTCTTCTTCGGGTCCCATCTCATCTTGGGTCTGGCCGGAATCGAGGAACTCCTCCTCCTGGGAGCTGGGGTCATCCTCCTGGCCATCGAGATCTTTGTCGTTCCCGGTTTCGGTCTCCTGGGGATCATGGGAGGGATCGCCATCGTCGGGGCATTGTTCATGAGCCTGGTGGGGGGTATCCCCACCATGGCCGATTTTGCCCAGGCGGGGGTGATCCTTTCTACAAGTCTGTTGATCCTGATGGTCACCTCCTGGGCCCTGTTGCGCCACCTCCCCCATAGCGGGCGGCTGGCCCGTTCGGGGATCTTCCTGGCCACCCGCGGGGACCGGTCCGAGGGATGGACCTCGGTACCCGCACGGCCGGAGCTGGTGGGGAGGGAAGGAACAGCCCTCACCGACCTCCGGCCGGCGGGGACTGTCCTCATCGGGGACGAAAGGATCGATGCCGTGTCGGAGGCGGCTTGGATCGAGCACGGGACCCGGGTGAAGGTGGTCCGGTCGGAGGGGTACCGCCTGGTGGTCCGGCCGTTGACGGCCCTGGAGGCGGGGGAGCCCCCACGGCCGGGCTCCTGAGGAGGTCCCCGGGGCGGGCCCCGGCCCCGGCGGGCCTCGGCACCCCACGAGGAGCCCTTTCGGCGACAACACAACCTACGAGAGCGGAGGCAGACGGGAATGCAAAGCGAAGAACTCCTGATCACCACGACCTTCTTCCTGGTGGCGGCCATTGCGGTCCTGGCTTTCCTGGCCTGGGCCATCCCCGTCCGCCTGTGGATCGAGGCCATTTCGGCCGGGGTCAAGGTGGGAATCGGCTACCTCGTGGGGATGCGGCTGCGGAAGGTGAGCCCTCCGGCGGTGGTCCGGCCCCTCATCTGGGCCAACAAGGCGGGTTTGGACCTTCAGATCAACGACCTGGAAGCCCACTACCTGGCGGGTGGCTCGGTGGACCGGGTGGTCCGCGCCCTGATCAGCGCGGACAAAGCCAACATTTCCCTCTCCTTCCGCCAGGCGGCGGCCATCGACCTGGCCGGGCGGGACGTGTTGGAGGCCGTCCAGGTCTCGGTGAATCCCAAGGTCATCAACACCCCCCGGGTGGCCGCCATGGCCAAGGACGGGATCCAGCTCATCGCAGTGGCCCGTGTCACGGTGAGGGCAAACATCAACCGCCTGGTGGGAGGCGCCGGCGAAGAGACCATCCTGGCGCGGGTGGGGGAGGGGATCGTCTCCACCATCGGTTCGTCCGACTCCCACAAGGCGGTGCTGGAGAACCCCGACGCCATTTCGAAGACGGTCCTGGCCAAAGGCCTGGACTCGGGCACCGCCTTCGAGATCCTCTCCATCGACATTGCCGATGTGGACGTGGGCAAGAACATCGGGGCCGAACTCCAGATGGACCAGGCGGAGGCGGACAAGCGGGTGGCCCAAGCTCGGGCCGAGGAACGGCGGGCCATGGCCGTGGCTCTCGAGCAGGAGATGAAAGCCAAGGTCCAGGAAATGAGGGCCCGGGTGGTGGAGGCGGAAGCTCAGATCCCCTTGGCCATTGCCGAAGCTTTCCGGAAGGGGAACCTGGGGATCATGGACTACGTCCGGTACCGGAACATCCAGGCCGACACCGCCATGCGGCAGGCCATCGCCGGGGGGGATGAGCCTGCCCCCGGCCGCGAACCTGGAGCCTGAGGAGACCGATGGAAGGCCTTTCCCAACTGTTGATTCTCCTCATCTTCGCGGCCATCGCCGTCCTGGAGGGGGCCGGACGCCGGCGGAAAGCAGGACCTCCGCGGCCTCGGCCCCCGGCCGAGCCCTCGCCCCCGGCGCGGCGAGAGACGGGGGCGTCGCGTAGGGCCTCCCCTCCGGTGGGCGGAACCGGGGAAGGGGAGCCGAGGAGTTCCGAAGGGGTCCTTCCGGAGGAGCTCTGGGAGGAACTCCTGGGACTGCCCCCCCGGCGCAGGACGCCCCCCCCTGAGGTCGCCACCGGCGGTCGGGAAGGGGGGGGCCGAGGGGAAACGCCCGAGGGGAAGGAGGAAACCCCGCCCATCGAAGCCCGGTCGCTGGAAGAGGAGCCCTTCCCCCCGCCGGAGGCCAGACCCCTCGGAGGAAAGCCCGAGCACGGGCGTGAGCGCGGGGTCATGGGGCCGTGGGTGCAACCGGACCCCTTGGCTGGAACCGCGCCGGTGTCGCTGGAGGAAACCCCCCGCCGCATGGCCAGTCTCACGGCGGGGTCGGGGACGCGTGCTCCTTTTGCCCCCCCTTCCCCCCCGTCTTTCCCGACGGGGGTGGGGCCGGAACGGGCCACCCCCCGGGCGCGCCTCTTCGGGGACGGCGGGGGGGCCGACCTCCGGAGGGCCGTCCTGCTGCGGGAGGTCTTGGGGCCGCCCCTGGCCCTGAGGGAAGAAGGAGAAGGGGAAGGCTTCCCAAGGATCTGAACTCGCTCGAGGACGGGGCCCCGAACCCCTCGAGGCGTTACGGGGAAGGGTAGGGAATAGGGCCAGCCCCCGTGCCCCTCGGCGGGAGGACCGCCAAGGGTTCTTTCCCCCCCTTCCCCGAGGCCGCCGAGGGCCCGCCCAGGGGCACCGGGGACCCGCCCATCGGGGGGCCGAGGCGAGGACGGGAGGGCGGCAGGTGCCCGGGGCAGCCAGCGGCGGGTCGGCCCTCCGCAGGCCCCGCCCCCCTAGATTTGACCCGCGGCCATTTTCCGGAGCACCGTCTGGAGAATCCCCCCGTTCCGGTAGTATTCCACCTCGACCTGGGAATCCAGCCGCACATCCACGGGGAACTCGAAGGTCGTGCCGTCCTCCCGGGTGACCCGCACCGTCAGGGTTCCCCCAGGTTCCAGGGTGTCTCGGATCCCCCGGATATCATAGACCTCGCGCCCCGTGAGCCCGAGGCTCCGGGCCGAGTCCCCCTGGCGGAACTGGAGGGGGAGGACGCCCATGCCCACCAGATTGCTCCGATGGATCCGCTCGAAACTCTCCGCCAAGACCGCTTTGACCCCCAGCAGGGCGGTCCCCTTGGCCGCCCAGTCTCGGGAGCTTCCGGTACCGTATTCCTTCCCGGCAATGACCAGGAGCGGAGTCTTCTCGCTTTGGTAGGACACCGCCGCATCGTAGATGGGCAGGATCCTCCCCTCCGGGAGCTTCAAAGTGTACCCTCCCTCGCGATTTTCCAGCATCAGGTTCCGAATGCGGACGTTGGCGAAGGTGCCCCGCATCATCACCTCGTGGTTCCCCCGCCGGGCCCCGTAGGTGTTGAAGTCCACCGGTTGGACCCCCCGCTCCATGAGGTAGCGGCCGGCCGGGCTGTCCTTGGCAATGCTTCCGGCAGGGGAGATATGGTCCGTCGTCACACTGTCTCCCAGGAGGGCCAGGACTCTGGCGCCCAGAATATCCACAAGCTCCGGAACCTCCAGGCTCATGTCTTGGAAGAACGGCGGATCCTGGATATAGGTGGAGGCGGGGTCCCATGGGTACAGATGGCTTCCCGAAGCCACGGGCAAGGCCTGCCAGCGGGCGTCTCCCTCGAACACCCGTGCGTATCTTTCCCGGAACATCTCGGGACGCAGGGCGCCTTCGATGGTCTCGCGGATCTCCCGGGACGAGGGCCACAGGTCGGCCAAGAACACGGGCCTGCCCTCCGGATCGTAGGCCAAGGGCTCGTTGTAGACGTCCAGGTCGATTCGCCCCGCCAGCGCGAAGGCCACCACCAGGATGGGGCTGGCCAGATAGTTGGCCCTGACGTTGGGATGCACACGGGCCTCGAAATTCCGGTTCCCGCTCAGGATGGCGGCCACCACCAAGCCGTGCTTGACCACGGCCTCTTGGATGGCCGGAGGCAGGGGACCCGAGTTCCCGATGCAGGTGGTGCAACCATACCCTACCAGGTGGAAGTTCAAGGCCTCGAGGTAAGGGAGGAGCCCCGAGGCCTGCAAGTAGTCCGTCACCACCTGGGATCCGGGGGCCAAACTGGTCTTCACCCAGGGTTTGCTCTTCAACCCCCTCTCCACGGCCTTCTTGGCCAGGAGGCCGGCCCCCACCATCACGCTGGGGTTCGAGGTGTTCGTGCAGGAGGTGATGGCGGCGATGACCAGGGTGCCGTCGCCGATCTCCACGGGCTCGCCGTCCAGGAGGACCTCCACCCGTCGGCGGGTCGGCGCCGCCACCGCCGCCCCTCCCCCCTCCCCGGCCGTCGGCTCCAAGGAAAACCCTGCCGGGAGCATTTTGGGCAGTTCGGCCTCGAAAGAGTGCCTGAGGCGGGCTAGGCTCACCCGATCCTGAGGTCGCCGGGGCCCGGCGAGGCTGGGCTCCACCGTACCCAGATCCAGTTCCAGGACCGCCGTGTAGTCGGGATCCGGCGTGGCGTCGGTCCGGAACAGCCCCAATTCTTTACAGATCCGCTCCACCCGTTCCACCACCTCGGGGGGGCGTCCTGTGCCCCGGAGGTACTCCAGGGTGGCGTCGTCCACCGGGAAGAAGCCCACCGTGGCGCCGTACTCCGGACACATGTTGGCCAGGGTAGCCCGGTCGGGTAGGGAAAGGTTGGAGAGGCCCGGGCCGAAATATTCCACGAACCGCCCCACCACGCCGTGCTTGCGGAGCATCTCGGTGATGCGGAGCACCAGATCCGTGGCCGTGGATCCCTCGGGCAACTCGCCGTACAGCTTGACCCCCACCACTTCGGGGAGGAGCATGTAGTAGGGCTGGCCCAGGAGGACAGCCTCGGCCTCGATGCCCCCCACTCCCCACCCCACCACCCCAAGGCCGTTCACCATGGTGGTATGGGAATCCGTGCCCACCACGGTGTCGGGGTAGGCGAGGGCCACGCCGTCCAGGACTCTCCTGTGCACCACGGCGGCCAGGTACTCCAGATTCACCTGGTGGACAATGCCGGTGCCGGGTGGGACGACCCGGAATTCCCGGAAGGCCCCCTGCGCCCAACGCAACAGGGCGTAACGCTCCCGGTTCCGCTGGAACTCCAGTTCCACGTTCTGCTGGAACGCCATGGGGGTTCCAAAGAAGTCCACCTGGACCGAGTGGTCGATGACCAGGTCCACCGGCACCACCGGGTTGATCCGGGTGGGATCGCCGCCCTTGGCTGCCAGAGCGGAGCGCATGGAGGCCAGGTCCACCACCGCCGGCACCCCCGTGAAGTCCTGGAGGAGAACCCTCGTGGGCATGAACGGGAAGCTGGTGCCGGCCCGCACGGGACTCCAGGCCGCCACCTGACGCACATCTTCTTCGGTCACGAACCCTTTCCCGGCATGGCGAAGGGTGCATTCCAAGAGGACCCGGATGGCGAAGGGGAGACGGTCCAACTGGGTCAGCCCGAGCTCTTCCAGGCGCGACAGGCGATAGAAGGAAGTCTTGCCCTCCCGGAGGTCCAGGCTGGAGAGGGCGCCGAACGGATCTAGGGTCCACGAGGTCACGGCAAACCTCCCGGTTGGCTTTTTCGACGCACGCCTTTGCCGGATAGAATACGGTGCGGCGGCTCGGGTTGACAGGGTCGGCGGCAGGCACTGACGTCCTGCTCCGGTGGACAGGGTGTCCTGCTCCTGGCGGCCTCGGCACGGGGGGGGCGTCTGCCGCCGTAGGGGGGAAGGGGCCCGGCGGCTGCGGCCAGGCCTTCGCCCGCAACGAGCCCGCCCCGCTTGAGCCTTTGGGGTGCCATGGGCTACCTTTTAGCAAGGTGCGCCCCAGCCGGGGTGGCGGAATAGGCAGACGCGGAGGTCTCAAAAACCTCTGGGAGCAATCCCTTGCGGGTTCGAGTCCCGCCCCCGGCATCCTCTCCTTCCACCTCTCTCCCCCCCGACTTCTAGGCTTCGGGGTTCACCCGCACGATGGTGGGCTGGTGGAAAGGGATTTCGTCCTCGGCCAGGAGGACATAGCTCAAGACCATGACCCGGTCTCCCACCTGGGCCAGATGGGCTGCAGGTCCGTTGAGTTCCACCGCCCCGGAACCGCGGGCTCCCCGGATCACATAGGTGGTGAAACGAGCCCCGTTCTCCAGGTTCAGGACCTGCACCTCCTCGTGGGGAAGGATCCCCGAGCGTTCCAGGTATTCTTCGTCCAGGGTGATGCTGCCCTCGTAGTGCAGGAAGGTTCCGGTGATCCGGATGTCCCGGAGTTTGGCGTGGAGAAAACGACGGAACATGAGCCTGCTGCCCTTCCGGTGTGAAGGATGGAGGACCCGACCCAAGCGGGTGTTCTGGGATTCCTCGGCCGATCCCCGGCCGGCCCTTATTGTCGTGGATTCCCGGGGGAGGGGGAAGGGGAAGGGAGGGGCGGCCAGGGCCAGCCCAGGCGGCCGGGTCCGGGTGCCGGGCGGCGCGGTGGGCACGGTGGGGGGGGAGCCCCTCCCCGGGCGCGGACCGGGCGCCGGTTCCCCGGGTAGACACGTCCTGAGTTCGCTACGCGGCCCTTCGGGGCTCCTTTCGAGAGCCTTGCCGTTCATCCGTCTCCGTTTCCATGTCCCTGTCCGTTTTCATGGGAGGTGCTTCATGACTCCACGGCGGATCCCCCTCCTTCGGGCTCTGGTGGCCCTCGTCTCCTTCCTGGT
>JAUQOX010000156.1 GCA_030550695.1 Gemmatimonadota bacterium
GAGCGAGATCGAGGCGGAGGCCTTGCTGAAGGCCTTCGCAGAGGCCGGGATCTCGATTCCCGGCCTCTTCGGGGTTTTCTTCTACCGTAGCGCCCGCCCCCAGACCCTGGAGCGCCTCGGGTCCTTCTTCCCGGTGCCCGTGGAAGAGCTTACCCGCGAATTCCGCCAAGGGCTCGGACCCGAGGACATCTGTCGGCGCTCCGTGGAAGCCCTCCGCAGGGCGGGAGCCCGGCACCTGTATTTCAGCAACCTCGAGATGGAGGGGGCCGCCCGGACCTTGCGGTACCTCCTCGGCTGAGGGGGCGTTGAAGGGGGTGGCCGAGCCGGGGGAGGGGAGGTGGCCCCCGTCCCCCTTGCGGCCCACTTTGCAGGTCCCCGGACGCTTCGGCCGTTTGTGGGCCGTCAGGGCGGTCCATACCAACTCCGGAAAGACCCGTTTCGCAGGTCCCCGGACGCCTCGGCCGTTTGTGCGGCGGGTCGCAGGCGGAAACGTGGACCGTGCCGCTTGCTCGGAAGCTCCCCGGACTCCTCGACAGGGCCAGCTCCTTCAGGGCTCAGCGGCGCCCGAGCGGGCTTCGGCCGATCCTGGTGGTCTTCTAGTACCTGGGTAGAGATGGGTCCACCTCTTCGATCCATCGAAGCAGGCCACCTTCCAGGTTCCACACCCTGGTGAAGCCCACTTCCCGCAGGAACCGGACCGCCCGGGCGCTCCGGGTGCCGTTGCGGCAGTAGACCACGGTTTCCCGGGCCGAGTCCAGGGTGTGGAGACCTTCGGGCAGGTATTCCAAGGGAAGAATACGAGCGCCCGGCAGGTGGGCGATTTCCCATTCGTGGTGGCCCCGGACATCCAGGAGAAGGATGTCCCGGCCCTGGGAAAGCCAGCCGGCCAGTTCCCGTGGTGACCATTGGGGCACATCGGGTTCATGGCTTCCGTCTTCCGCCGCGGACGCCCAGGCGCAAGAGGCTTCTTCGGTCACCAGCTCGCGGATTTCCCGGGTTCCGCAGGCCGGACAGCGGGGGTCCGGCCGCACGGAGAGGGAACGGAAGGCCATGGTCCACACGTCCACCAGCAAAAGACGTCCTATCAGCAGGTCGCCGGCCCCCAGGATCCACTTGAGGACCTCGGCCGCCTGAAGGGTCCCCACCAGGCCGGGGAGTACCCCCAGCACTCCGCCTTCCGCGCAACTGGGTACGAGTTCAGGGGGAGGAGGCTGGCGGAACAGGCAGCGGTAGCAGGGGCCTCCCGGCACGGCGAAAAGGGACACTTGGCCTTCGAACCGGAAGATGGAACCGTAGGCGTGGGGGATACCCAAGAGCAGGCAGGCGTCGTTGACCAGATAGCGGGTGGGGAAGTTGTCCGAGCCGTCGGCCACGATGTGGAAGTCCCGGAGGATCTCCAAGGCATTTTCGCTGGTAAGGCGGGTCTGGAAGTCTTCCACGTGCACGTGGGGGTTCAAATCCCGGATCCGCTCCCGGGCGGCGTGGGATTTCGGACGCCCTACGTCGCCGGTGCCGAACAGGACCTGGCGCTGGAGATTCGTCAGGTCCACCTGGTCGAAATCCACCAGACCAAGAGTACCCACCCCGGCGGCGGCCAGGTAGAGGGCCAGGGGGGAGCCCAATCCTCCCGCCCCCACCAGGAGGACCCGGGAGCCCTTGAGCTTTCTTTGGCCTCCCAGGGCCACCTCCGGGAGGAGGAGGTGGCGGCTGTAGCGAAGGATTTCCTCGGGGGTGAGGGAAGGCGGGGGCGACATGGCGTTCACCCCCCCGCCACCGCGGACACCACGGTGATCTCGTCGCCGTCCCGGAGGGGGGTGTCGAAACCCTCCAGGAAGCGGATGTCTTCGTCGTTCAGGTAGAACAGGAGGTATTCGTGGGGCTCGCCGGTCGGGCCGGTCAACCTGCCCGCCAAGCGGGGGAAGCGGACCGTGAGCTCTTCCACGGCCTCTTGGAGGGTGGCTCCCCGGGCCTGCACTTGGGCAGAACCGGCCAGGGATGCCAGGACTTTGGGCAGATGGAAGGTGACCTGCATGGGTTTCTCCTCAGGTGGTGGTAATGAGCGCTTCGACTTCCTGGAGGCGAGGTGCGATGAGAGGGGCTTCTTCGAGACCGGACCGGACCGCTTCTACCGTCTTCAGCCCATGCCCCGTAATGCAGAGCACCACTTCGTCGGTGAGCTTCAGGTGGCCTTGCCGGGCCAGGGCCAGGGCCGCCGCCACCGTCACCCCGCCGGCGGTTTCGGTGAAGATCCCTGTGGTGCGTGCCAAGAGCTGGATTCCTCCCACCAGCGCAAGATCGTCCACCGCTGCGGCCCAGCCTCCGCTTTCCCGTAGGGCCCGCACGGCCTGGGCGCCGTCGGCGGGGCTGCCGATGGCCAGGGATTTCGCTAGGGTCCGGGGGATCGTGGGCCGGATGCGCCCGTCCCCCCTATGGAGGGCCTCTACGATGGGGGCACAGCCCGCGGCTTGCGCGCCATAGAGCCTGGGCAGCGGATCCCCGGTGAAACCTGCCTCCTTCACCTCCCGGAACCCCTTGGCCAGACGGGTCACCAGCGAGCCCCCCGCCATGGGGGCCACCACGGCATCGGGGAATCGCCAGCCCAGTTGTTCGGCGATCTCCCAGGCCATGGTCTTGGAGCCTTCGGCGTAGTAGGCCCGGAGGTTCACGTTGACGATCCCCCACCCGAAGTGGTCGGCAACCTGGGAGCAAAGGCGGTTCACGTCGTCGTAGGTCCCCCGCACCCGGACCATCTTGGCGCCGAAGACGGCGGTGGCCACGAGTTTTCCCCCCTCCAGGTCATGGGGAACGAAGATCCAGGCGCTCAGTCCTTCCCGGGCGGCGTGGGCGGCCACGGCGTTGGCCAAGTTCCCGGTGGAGGCGCACCCCACCGTGTCCAGCCCCAGCTGGCGGGCGGCGTTGATGGCGGTGGCCACCACCCGGTCCTTGAAGGAAAGGGAGGGGAAGCAGAGGGCGTCGTTCTTGATCCAGGCCCGGCGTACCCCCAGAGCGGCGGCCAAAATGGGAGCTTCGATGAGGGGCGTGAACCCCGTGTTGCGCGAAAGCTGCGGCTCTTCCTCGAAGGGGAGCCATTCCAGATACCGCCATAGGGATGCCGGGCGTCGGGAAAGGGCGGTGGTGGAGGGGAGAGGCCGGTCCGGGGGGTAGGAGGGCTCCAGGGGGCCGAGACATTCCGGGCAGACGGCCGTGGGCGCAGGAGGGTGAAGGGTTCCACAGGCGGAGCAGGTCAAGGGGCGCAGTGAGGTGTTGGCCGGCCCTCCAGGCTGTGGGCCGACACAGGCGGCGTCTGAGCTGTGGAACAAGGGATGGACCCCGCGGCGATGCGAGACGTGGGAACTCATCGGGCACTCCGGGAAGAAGGGATGCGGGTAGACGAAGGGCCGGGGATGTGGGAGCGGGCCAGCAGGGCGGCCTCTTCAGGGGGCATGGGGTAGCAGTGCTCCGGGGAGGGGAAAGTCCCTTCCCGGACCTCTTGCGCATAGGCCCGGAAAGCCCTTTCCATGGCGGCCCCCAGGTCGGCGTAGCGCTTGACGAATCGTGGCGCGATCTCTCCCACGAAGGTTCCCAGGAGGTCGTGGCAGATGAGGAGCTGGCCGTCCACGTGGGGACCCGCTCCTATGCCGTAGACCGGTACCTCGAGGGCCTCCCGGATCACAGCAGCGGTTTCCGGTGGGACGGCTTCCACCAGGATGGCAAAGACCCCGGCGTCCTGGAGTCTTCGGGCCTCGTCGGCCAGTCGGCGGGCTTCGGAAGCGCTCCGCCCCTGGACCCGATACCCCCCAAGTTGCGTGAGCCGCTGGGGTGTTAGGCCCAAGTGACCCATGACCGCCAGGCCGGCCCGGGTCATGGCCCGGACGCGGGGAACAACCGCGCCTCCCCCTTCGCACTTCACGGCGTCACAGCCGGCTTGTCCTACGAAGGCTCCGGCGTTTCGGATGGCGGCTTCCTGGCTCACTTGGTAGGACAGGAAGGGCATGTCGGCCACCACCAAAGCCCGCTTGGCTCCCCGGGCCACCGCCCGGGCCAAAACGAGCATTTCCGCCATCCCCACCCCCAAGGTGTTGGCGAGCCCCAAGACGGTCATGGCCGCCGAGTCACCCACCAAGAGAAGGTCCACCCCGGCCCGGTCGGCGAACACCGCGGTGGGGTAGTCGTAGGCGGTGAGGAAAACCGCCCGCCGGCCCGAGGCTCTCCAGCGGGCCAAGTCCACGAGGGTGACCTTCTGTTCGCCGGCGGCTGGCGATGCCGGCGCCGATGCGTCTTCTCCTTCCAGCGAAGGCATACGTCGTCCTCCTGCCCGGACCGTTGCCCGGGCATCGCGGAAAAAAAAGAACCGGCCGCCCGTGGGAGCGGCCGGTTCGGGACTGACGCCGAGATCTGACTAGACCATACGCGCATCCTCTCCCGGTCGCTCCGCGACGGGGCTCATGGCCATGACCATGGTCATGGCGAGGAAGGAGATGCGCATGGACTTCGTCATCATTCGGCTTTTCCGTTCAAGAAGATGACAAAACGCCGAGACCTTTTCGAGAAGCGTGGCGTCCGTCCCCCTCCAAGCGGGGAGGGCTCGGACCCGGGAGTGACCCATGGATAAGGGCGCATGGTCTGCGTGTCAAGGGGGTGTTCTGCCGGGGAAGGGGGGAGCGCGCCGGCGGACGGTTCCGCTCCTGGCCACGCCGGCGCACCTCCGCGGGTCCCCGCCTCGGCCTCAGCCTCCCCTCTGCCCGGCCTGCGTGCCCCCAGCCCGGGTCTGGGGCCGCTCGCGGTTCAGCTCCAGGATGTCGGCAGCGGTACGCTCGTCCCCCAGGAGGTGTTTGGCGAAGTACTCGGCCCGGAGCCAGAACCAGTAGTCGTTCATGTTACCGAAGCCGTGGCGCTGGCCCGGGAAAATGAACATGTCGAACCGTTTGTTGGCCCGGATCAGGGCTTCCGCCACCCGGAAGGTGCCGGCGTGGTGGACGTTGTTGTCCACGTCCCCGGTAACCAGGAGCAGCTTGCCCTTGAGGTTGGCGGCCAGGTCGGAGTTCTTCTGGATGTCATACTGGAAGGTGATCTCGCCGTTGCGGCCCACCACCTCCTTGATGCCGTGATGCTTTTCGGACCAGTTCTGGTTGTAGACGTCGTTGTTGTGATTGCCGGACGAAGACACCGCCACCTTGAAGAAGTCAGGATACACCAGCATAGCCGCGGTGGACATGAAACCGCCGCCGGAGTGCCCGTAGATGCCCACCCGATCCAGGTCGATGAAGGAATGGCGGTCGGCCAACTGTTCGATCCCTACCTTCTTGTCTTCCAGACCGTAGTCCCGGAGGTTGCCGTATCCATAGTTGTGGTACCACTTGGACCGGTCGGGATGCCCTCCGCGGTTGCCGATGGTGATGACGATGAATCCCAGTTGGGCCAAGGCTACCTCACTGGAGTTGGAACTCCAGGACTTGGCCACCGATTCCGTCTGAGGTCCGGGATAGACGTAGGCGATGATGGGATACTTCTTGTTGGGGTCGAAGTCGAAAGGCTTGTACATGACACCGTAGATATCCGTGACCCCGTCGCCGGCCTTCACCTTGAAGGGCTCCGGGAACCGATACCCCGCCGCCTGCAGAAGGGAGAAGTCCGCCGTCTCCAGGTCCATGACCTTTCTTCCGGTGGCGTCGTAAAGGGCGGCGGCGGGAACGGTGTTTACCCGCGAATAGTTGTCCACGAAAAACCGATAGGTTTCGTTCATGTCCACCCGGTGGTCGAAGTCACCCGGGTTCAGCAGAGCCAGACCGCTTCCGTCCAGGTTGACGCGGTACAAGTGCTGGTAATAAGGGTCTTCGCCCTTCTCCCTGGCGTTGGCCCGGAAGAACACCACCCCCCTGGTTTCGTCCACCCCCACCACCCCGCCCACGTGCCAGGGCCCTTCCGTCAGGCGGCCCTTCAGGGTGCCGTCGGGACCGTAGCGATACAGGTGGGCCCACCCGTCCCGTTCGGACCACCAGATGAGATCGCCGTTCTTGAGCCGCCAGGGCGGCTGATGCTCCACGTAGGTGTTGAGCCGCTCTTCGATGACCACCTTGACCTCGCCCGTGGCGGGGTCGGCCACCAACACGTCCACCCGGTGCTGATCCCGGCTGCGGCGCCAGAAGTACAGCTCGTTGGCGTTGGGGGAAAGCCACCGGCGGATGTTGGGCTCGTTGTCCTCCCCGCTGCGGGCGGCGAAGCGGCGTCCTCGGGGCGTGGGATCCGCGAAAAGGCCCATGCGTTGGTCTTTCCAGGGCTTGTCGTCGATCTTCTTCATTTGCCGAGCCCGGGTATCGTAGACCAGGAGTTCCATGATGCCCACGTTCTCCTCACCGGGCATGGCATACTTATAGGTCTCCAGCTGGGGCCTCCGATTGCCCACCACGTGGACCACCCAAAGGTCCCCCACCTTGCGGAGATCTTCCCGGGTCATGGCGAAATAGCGCGAATCATGGGACCAGAGTACGTTGGCGCTCTGGCGCTTGCCCCAGTTGGCCCGGGTTTCGTCGTCGTTCTGGCCGCGGCCGTAGGAGCCGTAGCAGTAGTCCCTTTCGCCGTCGGTGGTGAGCTGGGTTTCCTGGACCTCCACCCGGGCCTCCGCGGAGTCGGCGGCGGCGCCGGTCTTGCCGTGGCGGGCCTGGACAATCTTCATGTAGTCGTCCCAGCTCATCATGTAGAGGTTGCACTCCTTGTTGTAGACCACCATGGTGCTGTCGGGCGACACGCTGGCCCAGCCGGGGTGGCTCCTGGGCTCCTTCCATTCTTCCAGCACCTTGAGGGTCTGGGTACGCAGGTCGTACTCGAAGTAGAACACCTTCTTGCGGGTACGCGGACGGGCCGGAGGCCGGCGTTCCTGCTCCTGCTGTTGCTGGCCGGTTTCGGCGGCCTCGTCCCGGACCTCCTCGTCAATGGTGGA
>JAUQOX010000157.1 GCA_030550695.1 Gemmatimonadota bacterium
ACGATGTAGAAGCCGGAAGGCGGGTCCGAACCGTCCGGGAGAAGCAAGAACGTGAACAGCAGGTCGACACCCTTCTCCATCTGTTGTACCGACAGGTTGTCGGCGACCGGGAGGGGGAAGCTGATGAGCGCCAAACGCGTCTTGTGCCTCCATGTCGTCCCTGACGGTTCTTTCTTGACGAAGACTTCGATGCCCTCGATGGGCTCATCGGAGGCCCTGGACTGCATGCTGATTCCTGCCCCTACCGCCGCCTCCTGCATGGCCTACCGAATCGTCGTGCGAAAGTCACGATGGAGGGTTTGCAGCCGGTCCGCTGTTTCGGAGTCAACTCCGAATCCTACCGCCCCCCGTGCTTGCGAAGTCGCCTTCGACCCCCTGGTCTCGCCGAGGGGGAAGGCTGTCCTCCCCTCCATTTTGCGCCCTTCCGGAATCAGAAGAAAGAAACCGGAGAGGAGAAAAGCTGCAACCGTGGAAGCCGGCCCCGTCAAGAACCTTTTTCCTCTCATCGTTCACCTCCGGCCAGGGTCAGGTCCGGAGCCGCCCACCCCCTCACCACACCCCTCAGGCTCGTCCCCCCTCCTCCATCACCTCCAGACAGACCACAGTGTCCCCCCGCTTCAGGGCCCTCCCCGCGTGAACCACCTCTACGGCGTCGGAGGACTCCACCAGCAGAGGAATACGCCTTTCCGGGTCGCTCTCCCAAACCCCCCGGCCGCCGTCCTCCCCCACCACGATCCGGCGAATCCGAAAGGCTCCCCTGTCCACCCGGTGGTCCCAAGCCAGCAGGTCGACGGGCCGGGCAAAGAGCATGCTGGCTTGTAGGGGGCGGATCAGTTCCTCATGGGCCCCCCGCTCCGGCTCGCCGACGCTCACGTGGATAGAAGGGACCATGAACACCTCCCGGGCCATCTGAGCAGCAAGGACGTTCACCTCGGCGTTGCCGGTCATGGCCAGGAAGGTTCGGGCCCTCGGGGCGCCGGCCTCGCTGAGCACCTCCTCCCGAAGGGCATTGCCGCAAAGGACACGGAATCCCTCGCCCTCGGCAAGAGCACAGCGGGACGGGTTGCTGTCCACCAGCGTCACCGGCCCGGTCCGGCTCAAATGGCGGGCAATCAGCCGGGCGGTGGACCCCGCCCCAACGATCACGGTACCGTGCCTGTGCTCCGACGATGGGATCAGCTCCCCCCTCGAGCGCAGCCAATCCGTGGACCATTTCAGCAACACCGGATCGACCGCGGTGGTGAGGATGGCCAAAAAGACCAAGATGGAGAAGATCTCCTGGGAAATGAGCCCCATCTGCAGCCCGATCCCTGCAATGACGATCTCCACCGCCCCCCGCCCGTTCATCCCGCACCCCACCGCCAGCCCTTCCCGCCATCCGTGGCCCGTGGGAAGGTAGAAGATGAGCGTACCCGCAACCTTGGCTACGATCCCCACCCCCACCACCGCCAGAAGCAGCCCCAGATCCTCCCGAAGGACACCCAGGGAAACGTGGAAACCCGCCAAAACGAAGAAAAGAGGGGCCAGGAAGCCGATGGAAACGTCGTGGAACGCCGCCGACAGCGTCTGGCCCAGCTTCCGGTCGGGGATTGCCTCGCGGAGGAACAGGCCCGCGAGGAACGCGCCCAGAATGGCATGGATCCCCGAAAGTTCGGCGAGTTCGGCGAACAGGAAGGCGGTCAGGAGCATGAGGGTGAAGAGCAGCGTGCGGCTCTTGAAGCCTGCCCCCACAAGACGCCTCCCGAACCACGGCAGGAGACGGTACCCCACCACACCGCAGACCAGGAAGAAGGCCACCGCCTTGCCGGCCGCCAGGGCCACCGGTCCCGGTGACACGACCCCCGATTCCGCCACCCCAAGGACAGCCGCAAAAACCACCAGGGCCAGGGTGTCCGTCAGCAGGGAGCCCGCCATGAGGACGTGGGCAATGCGGGTGTCCAGGAGCTTGAGGTCCAACAACACCCGGGACTTCACCGCCACGGAGGTGACGCCGAGGGCGATGGCCACAAAGAGGGCTGAAAGGGGCGGCTGACCGAAGGCCCTCATGACCAGGAGGCCTCCCAGAAAGGGGGTTACGAACCCCCCTACGGCGGCCAGGAAACCGGCCCAGGAAGCCTTCCCCAGCTCCCGGGGGTCGATCTCCATCCCCACGTACATCATCATCAGGAGAACGCCCAACTGAGCCAGGACCTCCAGGGCCGGCTCAGCGTGGAGAATCCCCAAGAGAGGCGGGCCCAGAAGGATCCCCGCCAACAACTCCCCCAGGATGGCCGGATAACCCAAGCGCTCCACCACCCCCCCGAACGCCCAGGCGGAGAGGAGCACCAGGAGCAGGTTGCCCACGTGAAGGTCCATGCGATCCCGAATCCGGTGGAAAGCCTAAGGAAGGACGCCCGAAGCCGGGGGAGCGACCCCCCGATGCCACCTTCCGGCACCCCCTTTCGCCGGCCTGGCTGCCAGGGTCTGCGGCGGGGCCCCCTGGGAGACCCGCCAGGGCGGCGGCGGGGAGGGTCGGCCCCGGGCCAGTTTGCAAGGAAGGCCCCCCCTCAGGCAAGGGTGCGAGCCGGGGGTTCCCTTCCCCGACGATCCTGTTAGGCTTCCCCTCATGCAACCCGAGGTCCGCGCTCCCTCTCCCTTGACCCGGCATCGGTGATCGAGGGCGATGGTCTCCCTCGTCCGGCTCCGCCCTTTCCTCCGCCCATACCGCGGCAAGATCGTCGGGGCTCTCAGCCTCCTTGTGGGCATGGTGGCCGCCGATCTTTTGGTGCCTCGCCTCACCCAGCGGATCATCGACCAGGGGATCCTGGCCTCGAATCCCCGAATCGTGTGGACCTCCTCCCTCCTCATGCTGGGGGCCGCCCTGGTTTCCGCCGTTTTGGCCCTCCTGAACAACTCCCTCTCGGTGAGGGTGGCCGCGGGGTTCGGGGCCGACCTGCGGGAGGCCCTTATGGCCAAGGTCTTGTCCTTTTCCCCTGGCGACCTGGCCCGCCTCCCTCCGGGCGCCCTTCTGGTCCGGTCCACCAGCGACGTTACCGCCGTTCAATCCGTGGTGATGATGGGTCTCCGGATCATGACCCGGGCCCCCATCTGGGTGTTGGGAGCCGCCCTTCTGCTCCTCCTCACCAGCCCTCGGCTGGCCGGGATGGCGGCGGCGTTCCTTCCCGTCATCTTCTGGCTGGTGACCGCTTTCGCCCGCCGAGCCCGTCCCCTCTTTGCCGGCGTACAAGCACAGCTGGAACGGCTGAACTCCGTGGTCCAGGAAAACCTGTCGGGGGTTCGGGTGGTGCGGGCCTTTGTTCGGGAGGCCGAGGAGACCCGGCGTTTCGAGGGAATCAACCGGAACCTGGCGGCGGAGGGGATAAAGCTGGCCAGCCTTTCGGCTCTTTTTCTGCCGGCGACCCTGTTGGTCTTGAACCTCGCCGTCGTGGGGGCGGTATGGTGGGGCGGGGTTTCGGCCCTGGAGGGGGAACTCACGGTGGGCGAGGTGGTGGCGGCGGTGAACTATCTATCTTTTGCCCTGTTCCCCCTGTTCATGATGGCCGGGATGACGGGATCGGTGGCGGCGGCCGACGCCTCCGCGTCCCGGATCCTGGAAGTTCTGGACTTGGAGCCGCAGATCCGCAGTCCCCGTCAGCCGCGCGGGTTGCCGAGGGTGCAGGGCCGTATCGAGTTCCAGGGGGTATCCTTCGCCTTTCCCGGCGCGAAGAACGAGCCTGTCCTTTCGGACCTTTCCTTCGCGGTGGAACCGGGGGAAACCGTGGCGGTGGTGGGGAGCACGGGATCGGGTAAGTCCACCCTCCTTCAGCTCATTCCCCGCTTCTACGATCCCACCCGGGGGAGCATCACCCTGGATGGGGTGGACCTCCGGGAGCTGGACTTGAGGTTCCTCCGGTCCCAGGTGGGAATCGTGTTTCAGGACAACGGGCTCTTTCAGGGGACCGTTCGGGAAAACCTCTCCCTGGGGAAGCCGGATGCCTCCCTGGAGGAAGTGGAAGAGGCCGCACGGGCCGCCGAAGCCCACGAGTTCATCCTGGCCCTGCCCCAGGGGTACGAGACTCCCCTGGGCGGGCGGGGCTTCAACCTGTCGGGGGGTCAGCGCCAGCGTATCGCTTTGGCCAGAGCTCTCCTCACGCGCCCGAAGATCCTTCTCCTGGACGACGCCATGCGGGCTCTGGACGTGGAGACCGAACTCCGCCTCCAAGATGCCCTGGATCGGTTCCTGGTCCGCACCCGGAACCAGGTTACCCGAATGGTCGTGGCCCACCGGCTGAGTACGGTGCTCCTGGCCGACCGGATCCTGCTGCTCGACCAAGGCCGCCTGGTCGGCGAGGGAACGCACCAGGAACTCCTGGCCGCCAACCCCTGGTACCGGGAAATGTACGCCTCTCAAGTCGGCCGCCTGGGGGGCGGGCATGTGGGGTAGGGCCGTGAAAAGCACCGCCCTTCCGACCCCTCCGGAGAGCTTCCCCCCGCTTTCCGGGCCCGGGAGCCGCTTTCGGGGGGCCGGTCCTTCCGGGCGGCCCCGGGACGTCCGGGGAACACTGCGCCGTCTGGCGGGGTTGGCGGAGCCTCATAAGAGGAAGGTCCTGGTCGCTTCCCTCTTCGCGGCCGGAGCTACCGGCCTGGCCCTGGCCGGTCCCTACTTTCTGGGGCGGGCCGTGGACGCCCTGCTGGCCCTTCACCGCCCGGATCTTGCCCGGTTCGCCCTTCTCATGTTGGGCTCCTACCTCTTCTCCTCCTTGGCCCAGGGGGCCCAGGGCGTAATCGTAGCAAGATTGGCCCAGGAGATGACCGCGGACCTCCGCAGTCGTCTGTTCGGGCACCTCCACGCGCTTCCGGTGCGCTTCTTCGACACCCAGCCGCAGGGAGACGTGATGAGCCGACTTACCAACGATCTGGATGCCTTGAACCGGGTGCTGTCGGCTCAGGCTTCCCAGCTCGTCACCGGGGTCCTCAGCCTGGGGGGGATTCTGGTGGTCCTCTTCACCCTGGATCTTCGGCTGGCCTTGGCCTCCATGGTGTTCCTCCCCCTCATGGTGGTTCTGGCGACCGCCGTAGGCCGCCGCACCCGGGGAGCGTTCCGGCAGTACCAGGCAAGTCTCGGTTCCCTGAACGCCTTCTTGGAGGATGCCTACGCCGGTCACTCGGCGCTGGTGGCGTTGGGCCGGGAGTCGGCCACTTTGGACCGTTTCCGGGCTGCGAACGCCGGGGTACGGAGCACCGGGGAGCGGGCCATGGCCCGGGCCTTCCTGGCCATGCCCCTCATGGGGATCCTGGCCAACGCCAACGTGGCGGTGGTGGGAGGCGTGGGGGGCTGGCTGGCCTTGCACGGGCTGGTGAGCGTGGGCACGCTGGCTGCTTTCATCACCTACTCCCGGCGATTCGCCGAACCGCTGCGACAGCTGGGTGACCTGTACAACCAGGTCCAGGGGGCCCTGGCCGGTGCCGAGAGGGTGTTCCAGATCCTGGACACGCCGGTGGACGAAGAAAGGGCTGGGGCCCGTCCCACCTCCCCGCCGTCCGTGGCCCGGGCGCCCCTGACCTCACGTTTCCGTGGCGAGGTCCGGTTCGAGAACGTCACCTTCTCCTATCTTCCCGGCGTTCCTGTCCTGAAAGAGGTCTCCTTCCGGGCTTCGCCCGGGGAGCGGATCGCGTTGGTGGGGCCCACCGGGGCCGGAAAGACCACGGTGGTCAACCTCCTGGCCCGATTCTACGAGCCGGACGGGGGGAGGATCCTGGTGGACGGGCAGGATATCCGGGAGATCCCCCTCCCCCATCTCCGCCGCCAGGTGGGGCTCGTCCTCCAGCAGACCTTCCTCTTTGGCGGCACGGTCCGGGAAAACCTCCTTTTCGGAAGGCCGGAAGCCACGGACGAGGAGATGGTGGCGGCGGCCCGCCTGGCCCGGGCCGACGGCTTCATCCGGCGCCTTCCCCAGGGGTACGACACCCTCCTGCCGCCCGACGGGGGAGGTCTTTCCCAGGGACAACGGCAGCTTCTGGCCATTGCCCGGGCCCTTCTGGCCGACCCCGCCATCCTGGTCCTGGACGAAGCCACCAGTTCCGTGGATACCCGCACGGAGGCTCTCCTTCAGGAGGGGCTCAGGGCCCTCATGCAAGGACGCACCAGCCTGGTCATCGCCCACCGGATCTCCACGGTGGTGGGGGCCGACCGGATCGTGGTGCTGGAGAGGGGGCGGGTGGTGGAGACCGGCACCCACGAGGAGCTCATGGCTTCCGGGGGGCCCTACTCCCGCCTGTTCCTGGGCCAGTCCCGGGGACCCCGCTCCCGGAGCCTTGCCTAGCCCTCTCCCCCCAATCCCCCCTCGGCCAGAAGCACCAGGAGCAGGTTTTGGCTGGCCAGGTGGCCGTCCTTGGGGAGCCACCACTCCTCCAAGGAGTGGGCCCCTCCCCCCAACCCCCCTCTCCCCAGGGTCACCGCCGGAATCCCCAGGGCTATGGGAATGTTGGCGTTGGTGGAACCGCTCCGGAGCTTCGGCTCCCCGCCCTGCCGGCGGATGGCCGCCAGGGCCCGCTGGACCAGGGGGGTCGCCTCGGGATCCAGCCCACCCGCCGGCCGGTCCCCCACCTTCTCCAACGACACGGTCAGACTGTCCCCCAACCGGCGAAGGCCGTTGGCCCACAACAACCCCTCCCGGACGGCCACCCGGAGTTCCGTTTCCAACATTTCCAGGCGCAACGGATCCAGGGAGCGAATATCCACTTCCATCCACGATTCGAAGGGGATGGAATTCACCGAGGTGCCCCCACCGACACGGCCGATGTTGTAGGAGGTCCTCGGTCCTTGCCGGATGCGGCTCTCCGCCGCGGACACGAAGGCTTGAATGGCGGCCCCCAACGCATTGTGAGGGTTGGCCAGCCCGAAAGCCCCCCAGGAGTGTCCCCCCGGACCCC
>JAUQOX010000158.1 GCA_030550695.1 Gemmatimonadota bacterium
CCGGCCCTGAGGGGGGGACGGGAAAAGACTGAGACCCGCCCGGGAGGGGGACGGGAGCGCCGAGACCGGCAAGGGGAGGGGCCGCGCTCCACGGGTAGGGTGCAGGCACCGGAGTCCCGGGGGACAAGTGTCGCCCAGGTCGGCGAGGGGAGGGCCCGCCGGGGGGCGGTGGACGCCGGAGCCGGACGTTCCCTCCCCTCCCGGCGGTCATCCTTCTGCCGGCCCTGCAGTGGCTGCAGAAGCCCAGCCCGCCGGCCGCTTCCCCGCCAGGAGAACCTCATACGCCAGCGGGAGGATCACCAAGGTCACCAGCGTGCTGGTGAGGAGGCCCCCCACCACCACCGTGGCCAGGGGCCTCTGGATCTCGGCCCCCGGGCCCCGGGCCAGAAGGAGGGGCAAGACCCCGAAGACCGTGGTGAAGGTGGTCATGAGAACGGGGCGGAACTTCACGGAAATGCCGTACCGCACGGCCTCGGCGGGGGCCGCCCCCTCCTCCCACCGACGGCGAATCGCGGAGACGAGGACGAGGCCGTCTTCCAAGGCGATGCCGAAAATGGCGATAAACCCGATGGACGCGGGCACACTCATGTATTGCCCGGTGAGGGCAAGGGCAGCCAGACCCCCTCCGAGGGCCAAGGGGAGGTTCAGGAGGATCACCCCCGTCTCCACGGCGGACCGGAAGAGGGCGTAAAGGAGGATGACGACCAGAGAAAGGGTCAAAGGAGTCACCAGGAGGAAAGTCTTCCGGGACCGCTCCTGGAGCTCGAACTGGCCTCCCCAACGCAGGGTGTAGCCTGGCGGCAGAGGGACTTCCCGGGCAACCTTTGCCCGGGCCTCTTCCACGAAACCGCCCAGATCCCGCCCTCGGACATTGGCCTGCACCGTGCCGAACCTCCGCCCGTTCTCTCGGCTGATGAGGCGTTCCCCCTCCGTTTCCCGGATCTGGGCCACCTGCTGGAGGGGAATCCGCCCTCCGCCGGGGAGGGGGATCAGGAGTTCCGGGATCCGGGCAGCATCACCCCGGTACTGGGGCGCGAAGCGCAGGAAGATGTCGAAACGTCTTCTGCCCTCGTACACCTGCCCCACCACCACCCCCCCGATGGCTGCCTCCACGGTCGCCTGAACCCGGCCCACGTCCAAACCGTGCCGGGCCAGGGCTCCCCGGTCCAACTGGATCACCAGGTGGTTCTGGCCCGCCAACCGCTCCGTCTGCACATCCACGGCGCCCCGCACCTCCGAGAGGGTCCGCTCCACCCGGCGGGAAAGCTCTGCCAGGGTGTCGAAGTCCTCCCCGAAGATGTGGACGGCCACCTGGGCACGGGTGCCGGTCACCAGCTCGTCCAGATTGTGGGCGATGGGCTGGGAGAGATTGAGATCCAGGCCCGGGAGCCCTTCCAGCCGGTGCGCGATCTCTTCCTGAATCTGGTCCAGGCGCCCGGCGACCCACCGGGACCGCTCGGGGTCCAGGCGGAGGAGGACCTGCAGCTCGTTGACGAAATGGGCGTGACTCCCCGTCTCGCCCCGCCCGATGCGGGTCAGGACCCCTGTCACCCCGGGCATCTCCAAAAGGCGGGCCTCGATCTCCTTCCCGACGGAAACCGAGGTTTCGAGGGCGGCGCTGGGATGGAGCACCACCCGGAGCTGGAGGGTGCCTTCCTTGAGGGTCGGCATGTACTCCCGCCCCAGGAGGGGGAGGAGGATCACGCCCCCCGCGGCCAGGCAGGCCCCCACCCCCCACACCCAACCCCGGCGGCGGCGGAGGCCCTCGAACCAGGCCAGGTAAGCGGCCTTCACGCTGCGGAGAAGGGGAGGCTCGGCGGAACCGGCGGCCGGAGAAGAGGGGGTCCCACCCCCTTCGGGAAGAAGATACCACGCCAGGGCGGGGACCACCGCCAGGGTGAAGAGGAGGGATCCCGCCAGAGCCACGGAGATGACGATCCCCATGGGGCGGAACATGATCCCCTCCGTGCCCCTGAGGGTGAAGATGGGGAAGAAGACCAGGACGATGATGGCCACGGCAAAGAACAGCGGCCGGGCGACTTCCCGGGAACTGCGGAGGAGCGCCTCGAGGCGCGGGACTCCTCCTTGAAGGTGCCGGTAGGTGTTCTCCACATAGATGATGGCCGCATCGGCGATGAGTCCGATGGCGATGGCCATACCGCCGAAGGACATGAGGTCTGCGGCCAGGCCCCACCTTTCCATGAAGAGGAAGGTGGAGAGGACGGAGAAGGGCAGGGCCAGGACGGTCACCAGGGCCGAAGGCAGGTGCCCCATGAAGAAGAACAGCACGACCACCACCAGGACCATCCCTACGGCCAGGTTCCCGGCCACGGTTCGAAAGCAGGCGGTCACGAAGGCGGCTTGGTTGTAGAAGGGCACCAGCCGCACCCCGGGCGGCAGGGCGGCGTTGACGGCCTCCATCCGCTCTTCCAGCCGGCGGATGACCCGGGCGGTGTTGGACCCGAAGAGCTTCAACACCTCCCCCACCACCACCTCGCCCTTGCCGTCGGCCAGGGCGGCTCCCCGCCGCACCGCGGGAGCCACCTCCACCTGGGCAATCTGGGACAGGTACACGGGGGTGCCCTCCCGGTGGGCCACCACGATGTTTCGCAGGTCCTCGAGTCCCTGGGCCAGCCCGATGCTCCGCACCACGTACTCTTCCGGGCCCCTGACCAGGAAACCCGCAGCGGCGTTGCGGTTCCCGGACCGTACCCGCTCCACCACCTCCTCCAGGGTCAGGTTGTAGGAAAGGAGGGCGTTAGGGTCCACCTGAATCTGGTATTCCTTGACCTCCCCCCCTACGGAGAGGACTTCCGATACCTCGGGGACGGCTTTGAGTTCGTACTTCACCAGCCAGTCCTGGAGCGTCCGCAGCTCCATGAGGGAAGTCCCCGGAGGACCCTCCAGGTAGTAGAGGTAAACCATGCCCAGCCCGGTGGCGATGGGCCCCAGAAAAGGTTCCCCGGCCTGCGGAGGAAGGTCCGCCCGGATCTCGTGGAGACGCGGCGCCAAGACCTGGCGCGCCCAGTAGATGTCCGTGCCTTCCTGGAAATAGACGTTGACGATGGAGAGACCCCAGGTGGAGATGCTGCGGATACGCTCCACCTTGGGGAGTCCCGACATGGCGGCCTCCACCGGAACCGAGATCAGCTGCTCCACCTCCTGGGGCGCCAGCCCTCCCGCCTCGGTATACACCTGTACCAGGGCGGGGGACGGGTCGGGGAAGACGTCCACGGTAAGTTGCCGATAGGCTACGAATCCGGCTGCCATGACGGCCAGGGCGGCCACGAGGACCAGGACCCGATTCCGGATCAAGAAGGGGACCACGACCCCTGCGCCTCCTTCGCCGCCCCCCGCCACCCTTTCCCCTCCCCCGGCAACCCCCTTCTCAGTGGACATGACCATGCCCCCCCACCCCCTTGGCCAGCTCCGCTTTCAGGGAGAACGCCCCCTTTAGAACCACCGCTTCGTCCCTGCCGACCCCCCCCAGGATCACCCGCCCCAGGCTCAACGCTTCTCCCACCTCCACCCCCCGAACCTGGAACACCCGATGGCTTTCTCCGGCTTCGGGGGGGACTTCGACGAACACCACGTGCCGGCCCCCGTGGAGCTGGACGGCTTCGGCCGGGACCACCAAACGCGACTCCCCGGGTGCCCTCTGCCGAAGGAAGCCCTGCACGTAGAGGTTGGGCCTCAGGAGGCCGTCGGGGTTGGGCACCTCGGCCCGGACCCGCACCGTGCGGAGGCTCGGGTCCACCTGCTGGGCTACCACCGTGATCCGGGCGGGGAACTCCCGGTCGGGGAAGAGGGGGGTTCGGATCACGAGTTCGGCGTCCGTGCCGAGGGCCGGGAGTTGGTGTTCGTAGGCATCCAGGTGGGCCCAAAGGACGGAAAGGTCCGAGACGGTAAAGAGAACCTTCCCGGGCTCCACCGGATCCCCCACAACCGCGGCGCGCTCCAAGACGACTCCCCCCAAAGGCGATCGGAGAGGGAGAAGAGGGGTAACGCCCGAGGGGGTGCTTCCGCCGGGATCCTCGTCCAGGAGGAGGGCGTCCAATTGGGCCAGGTCGGCGGGGGACAGCCCCAGGGCCCGCAACACCCCCTCGGCGGCGGCCAGGAGGGCCAAATGCTCCTGGAATTGGGCCTGCCGCCGGAGGAATTCCCGCTCCTCCAGGGCTTGACTCTCCCACAGGGCCCGGGCCCGCTCGTAGTCCCTCCGGCTGAGCAGCACCTGGGCTCGGGCCTGTAGATAAGCGGTTTGGCTCCGGGCAAATTCGGGGGAGTTGAGGAGGGCCAGGACCTGTCCCACCCTCACCCGGGACCCGAGATCGCTCTCCAGGGCGGCCAACTGGCCGGGGACGAGGGAGGCGACCCGGGCCGTCCGGTTGTCGTCGGTTCCCAAGACCCCAGGGAGGACGAGTTCGGCCCGGATGTCGGTAACAAGGGGCGGCCCCACCAGGAGCCCCCAACTCTCGGCTTGCCGGGGCTCCACATGGACCGCCTCCACCGGGGCTCCGCCATCCGTCGCCTCCCGGCCTTCTCCCTGTTCGTGGGCCTCATCCCCCCGGCCCGGGGGAGCGGCATTTCGGCAGGCCCCCGCCAGCAGGAGGCCGACGAGCCAGGCCCGGGCCCACCTCCACCATGCCCCCCTCCAGCTCGGTTTCATCGTTTTCCTCCTCCCGTGGCCCGCTCGAGGGCGGCCCACTCGACGTTCCACTCGTAGAGGGCCTGCAGGTATTCCATCTGGATGGAATGGTAGGTACGCCGGGCGTCGAGGTACTCCACCAGGGAGACCTCCCCCTCGCGGTAGGCCGCCTCGGCGAGGTTCATGCCGGCTTCGGCCTGCTCCAGGAGGGCCTCCCGAAACAGGGACAGGGTGGCGGCGTTCAGTCGCAGATGGTTGAGATGGATCATGGCCTGGGCCTCCAGCTCCAGGCGGAGGGCCTCTTCCCTCAACGACACTGCCCTGGCCCTTTGGCGATCCCGCTCCAGGGCTTGCCGATTCTGGTTGAACAGGGGAAGCCGGAATCCCAAGCCCAGCGTCGTCGTCGTCCCGTCCAGGCCTTTGCCGGTTGTCCCCGAAAGGACGGGGGCAGGCCACCAGGCCAGCCCGGCGGCTTCCGCCCGCTTGGCGGCGGCCTCCTTTTCCAGGGCGAGCCGACGCAGGGCCGGATGATGGGGTAGCCTGTCCGTCAACAGTCGGGAAAGCTCCGGGACGGGGGCTTCGTTCTCGAGGCTCCCCCGCAGGACGAACCCCTCGGGCAGGACGTTCCCCAAAAAGGTGTTGAGGTGTCGGCGAACCTGGTCCAGCTCCTGGCGGACACCTTCCACCTGATTGCGGGAGCGAAGATGCTCCACCCGCAGGCGCACGGCCTCCAGTTCCCGGACCTCGCCCAGATGGGCCCGCACCGCCACGAGATCCCGGGCCGAAGCCAAGGCTTCCTCGTTCAGGCGAGCCAGTTCCAGGGCCCTTTCCAGGAAAAGGATCCGGTAGAAATGGAACCGGACCTCGTAGTCCACCTCCAGGGCCTCTTCCTCCACCGCCTCCCAGGCTGCTTTTTCCACAGCGCCCAACGCTTCGAGCTCGTGTCGCCGCAGGAGGGGGTTGGGAAGGCTCTGGCGGAAGGTGTAGCTCCCCAGGCGACGCCGGTTTTCCCCTGACCAGTCCTCTCCTTTCCCCGTCTCCACCTCCACTTCAGGGTTGGGAAGACGGGCCGCTTCCCTTCGTTCCCAACCCCAGGATTCCGCCTCGGAGCGCAAGGCCTGGAGGGTGGGGTTGCGGTCTCGGGCCAAGCGAAGGAGGTCCTCCAGCGTGAAGGCCTGCTGGGCCTGGGCCTTCGCCTGGGGCATCGTCCCTAGCATCAATACGACGAGAAGGCCACCGTGGAGGGTGGGGCCCCTCCAGGTGCCTATGGGAGGCCGGCTTTCGGGGCGGACTCCCTTTGGGTGGAAGGGAAACGGCTGCATTCGGCCTCCTCCCTCGGTTCACGGGAGATGAGGTGTGGTGGTGGGCGCGGCCCGAGAGGTCAGCCTTCCCCGGGGGCGGGACCCTGGGGTGGCTGGTCATCGTGTCCCGAAGAGCCGGTCCCCGGCGTCGCCCAACCCCGGTACGATGAACCCGTGGGCATCGAGGCCCCGGTCCAGGGCCGCGGCGTAGACCGGAACGTCCGGATGGGATTCCAGCATGGCTTGTACCCCTTCCGGAGCCGCTACCAGACAAAGGAACCGCAGTTTTTCGACGCCCCGCTCCTTCAACAGGGTAGCGGCGGCCACGGCCGAACCCCCGGTGGCCAGCATGGGGTCGAGGAGAAGGAATTCCCGACCGTCGGAGGGGGGCACCTTGCAGTAATAGTGCACCGGCCGGAGCGTCGTCTCGTCGCGGTAGAGGCCTACATGCCCCACCCGGGCCCCGGGGATGAGGCGAAGGATCCCTTCCGCCATGCCCAACCCTGCCCGGAGCACAGGTACGACCGCCAGTTTCTTCCCCTCGATCCTCCACGCCCGAGTGGCCTCCAGGGGCGTTTCCACCGTGACCTCCGTCAGGGGCAGCTCCCGGGTGACCTCATAGGCCATGAGGAGGGTGATCTCCTCCACGAGCTCCCGGAACACCTTCTTCGTGGTGTCCCGGGCCCGGAGGTAAGAGAGCTTGTGCTGGATCAGCGGATGCTGGAGCAGGGTCAGGTTGGGGAAGACGTTCATGGCTCCGCGCCCAGGGCAGGGGGTCCGAAGGGGTCCAGGTCGCAGCAAGCCCGCGGGGGTAGGGACCGCGGAGGCAGGAGCGCCGAGACCCGGCCTACAAGGAACGCCAAGCTAGTAGCTGATCGGCCCTGTGGCCAAGGAGGGGTGGCGACGCGGGGGGGGTGAGCCGATCTTGCAGGTCCAGAAGATCCGGATGGCCCTAC
>JAUQOX010000159.1 GCA_030550695.1 Gemmatimonadota bacterium
GGTGGTGGGGCGGACCAGGCGCAAACCTTGCGGTGTCCGGACCTTGAGGGGCATGGCGAAATCTTCGACGTCCGCACGCCAGCGGAAGCGCACGCTGTCGGCCGCGAATTCCAGTTCCAGCACGGGAAGGTTCCAGTAATACAGGTATTGATGGAACAGTGGTCGGAGATCCTGACCCAAGCGGGCATTGAAGAGATTGATGATGTCGGTGGTCCAGATGTTGCGGTGGCGGAAATGAAGGGCGGTCTCCCTGAGGAGAGCCCACCAGGTTTCGTCGTCGCCCACCACATGCCGCAAAGTGTTCAGGAAAAGGGCGCCCTTGAAGTACTGATCCTGGGTGGGCCAGTGGTTGACGTCCACCGGACCGATGATGGGCTCCTGGTTCCGGACCTTGGACTTGTAGCCGTTGAGGTACCTCAGGGCGTCTTCATATCCCCATTGACACTCCACATACACGCCCTCCATGTAGGTGGCGAACCCCTCGTGGATCCAAGCGTCGGAAACGTCGTTGGCCGTGACGCTGTTTCCGAACCATTCGTGGGCGCTTTCGTGGATGATGATGAAATCAAAGCGAGGGCTGATCCCCACGCCCGTCCAATCGCGTCCCAGATAACCGTTGGTGAAACCGTTCCCGTAGGTGACGGCGCTCTGGTGTTCCATGCCCGCATAGGGTACCTCCACCAGCTTATAGCCGTCTTCGGGAAAGGGATAAGGACCGAAGTGCTTTTCGAAGCACTCCATCATGGGCTTCACCTGGGAGAACTGACGGCGGGCAGCCTCGAGGTGGTAGGGGAGTACCCAGAAGTCCAGGCTATGGCCCCCGAGGGTATCGGCAAAATGCACATACCGCCCAATGTTCAGAGACACCGAATAGTTGTTGATGGGATGATGGACGCGCCAGGTGTAGGTGGTGGTCCCGTCGCCCCTGTCCTCTACCGCCACGAGGCGCCCGTTGGAAACGTTCACCAGACCCGAAGGAACGGTGACGGAGAGGATCACGCCTTCCTGCGGCTCGTCGGGTTGCTGGTCCTTGTTGGGCCACCAGGTGCTGGCCCCGATCCCCTGGCATGCGGTGTTGATCCAGGGGTTCCCCAGGGAGTCGGTCCGGAATGCGATCCCCCCGAACCGGCCGAGTTCGCGGGTGACACCGGCGTAGTGGACGTCTAGCGTCACTCTCTCGCCGGCCCTCAGCTCGCGGGGAAAGTCCACGAAAAAGGCATGGGCCTCCCGACGATAGGGAAGGGATTCACCGCCCCAGAGGATGCTGTCGATATCGAGGTGGGCGTAAAGGTCAAGCTGGATCGTCCGCCCGTCCTCCAGCATTCGAAAGCTGATCCGATTTCTTCCTCCGATCCAACGGGTTGCAGGGTCCACGCGCACCTGGAGATCGTAGGCCAGAAGATCATGGTTGCTCCGCAAAGGCCCGTAGGTGCCGCGCAGGCTGTCGGCCCGGGTAAAGACCATCTGGGCCTCGCGGGGGTTCACCAGTCCGGGATCGAAGGTGAGCTCGATCCTGCCTTTCTTCCCTGGGGGAAGGATTTCCAGCCGGTGGTTCTTGGCCCACACGTGGACCGATTCGGAGGACCAGTCCTGGGGTAAGGTCACCTCCCCTCGCCGATCGGAACGATAGACGGTGAGCTTGCCGGGGACATACACCAGGGCTCCATGGATGGGAGCTCCGGAGGAGGAAGATCGGAGCTCGAGGAGGACGTCTTCCGCCGGCGGGGGGGAAGACCCTAGCCAGACCACGACGGGACTGAGGGTCAGGATGAGCCAGAGACGACCGTTCATGGGTTTCTTCCCTCCTGCAGGTCGGGGATGGGATGGGGGGGGGCGGCGACCGGACCCGGGATCTGTCGGATGCTCCTCGACTCCTTTCTGCCCATGCTTCGTGTCCGCTCCAGCAGAGCGGAGCTCACCTCGTCGCCCTCACCCTGGCACGGATTTCTGCCGACCGGGAGGGATCGCTCTCCGAAACGGCCCGAAGGACCACGATCGCGGCCCCCGAGGCGTTCCGCGGTGGCGTCACGTAGACCGGAATCGGTGCTTCTCCCGCCACGGGCACGGCTACGAGGGCGTTACGGATCTGAGCATTCCACCCGTCACCCTGCACCGAGACGGCGAGCCGGTAGAGGTCATGGTCCCCCAGGGCCGGGACGCTGTCGGGGTGAAGACCAGCCGGGAGGGGAACCCTCTCCCCGGTGTTCCGAAGGGTGAAGGTCACCGGCGTATTCGGCGCCGTCACCGGAACGTCTGAGGGTCCCGAAAGCGCCAGGCCCCGTCGGTGCGGTCCGGATCCCGCCAGGGAGCGGACTCCCAGCTGATATACCCGAATCCCCTCGGCTGTGTATTCCAGGTCCACAACATAGAAGTGGAGACCGTTGTGGGGATCGGTCCACTCGAACGAGCTGCCGGAGTCGAGGCCGGCGTGAAAAAGCGCATCGTTGAGTTGCCGGTAATCGGCTAGGGTGCGCATGACCTTTTCGCCGTTCGGTCTGATGTAGTCTACCCGGTTGATATCTTCCGGGTGGGCGTCGATGACCCAGATGTAGCTGTTGAAGGCGTTGGGCCCTCCGTTGTTCCCCCGGAGATTGTCCTTGAACTTGGCCAGCAAGACCCCGTTGTCGGGGGTGAAGGAATCGTATCCGATGCGCTGGACCACTTCCAGGGAATAGCCGTTGTAGTTGGGGGTTCCGGCCGAAAGGGGGTTGGTGGCCGGATCGTCCGGGGGCGTGCGGTCGTGGGGCTCAGGTCCGTCGAGGCGCACGATGATGCCGGCGTAGCTGCCCGGCACCGGATCCACCGCCCGAGCCGTGACCTTGGCCACCACCAGACCACTACGGGCCAAACCTTCCCGACTCAAGGTCAGGACCTCGTGGGGTGAGACGAATCCGGTTTCCAGACGGTTCTTCAGCATGAGGCCGGCGGGCATGGCGGCACCGGCCATGGGAGGGACGACCCACCGCATGTGAGGGCCGCCGGGGCCGTTGAAACAACCCCGGTCCATCATGTCCCAGGGGCCCGCGGCCGCCCTCCGGTAGGGCTGGACGTAAGGATTGTTGTTGAGATCCGGCAGTCGGAAGGCGAAATGTCCCAGTTCATGGGTGATGGTGCCCGAGTTTTCGCCCTGCCGCATGGAGGAGAGCCCCCATTGCTGGGCCCCCGCGAGCCAGCTTGTCCATTCCACGTAACGGGTGGGAACCCAGCGCGGCTTCGACGGATTGGGGTTTCCCCACTCGGGAGGGATCGCGTCCCGGCTGGCGAACTTCATTTCTCCGAATTCTTGCCAGACACCGGTCTCGTCGTAACCGGCATAGATCCGGAGCACGGCGTCGAAGCGGCTGCGCAGGCTGTCGGCAGGGACTCCCAGGTCTGCGGCCCATAACGAATCGCAGTCCCTTTCAAGGCGGTTGTTGCGGATGTCGCTCCCATCGGGAGTGTAGTCATGCTGGCCGTACTCGTTGAGCCCGTAGGCCCAAAAGGGTTTGGGCATGCGGTACGGGCCGAAAGCCTCCACTTCGGTGACCCCGAAACGCCCCCGGGACTGCTCCATCCAATAGCCTCGGATGGTCTGTCCGTGGTTGAGGGCGGAGGGCGTCATCCAGAAGTCGGCGTAAAACTGGGGTACCTCTTCCCGGGGGATGGGGTCGATCTGAGGGTTCCCGAAGGGATCCGAACCTTTGGGAAGGGTGATGACGAAGGGCTGGTCGGGGAAATCCACCGCGACGACGGCCAAGCGGAAGCCCCGTTCGGGTTGCAGGGAGGGATCGGCCCAGTTCTTCCCTGGAATGGGCCGATAGTCCTCCCAGGTCATATCGTCCTGATCTTGGACGATTTGCGGATCGAGGGGTGGCAGGTCGGCCGGGACGGCTCCCTCGGCCGCGCAGGAAGCCAGCCCGAGGGCGGCCAAGAGAGGTACCGAGGCGCGGCGGGCTCTCGGCCGGAGGCCCAGGTCGTGGGGGAAGAAGAGGTTCTTAGCCATGGAGGACTCCCTTCGGAACGCGACGGAGAAGGGCGGTCTTTGCCGGGACAGGGTTTTCCGCCGGGCAACGCCTGCAGGGGACTGGACGAGGACCTCGCAACCCTGTGCAATATCGGCTCGTTGCGGCCCGGGACAAGGTCGAGGCCTTGGACCACGGGTGGGCCCGCCCGGGTTCCCTGGTCCCCAGGGGACGGTGGAAGCGGGCTTGGGGGGCATCGTGCGCCTCGCCGCGGACACCAGGGAGCCGGTATGGAAATTGCTCACCTAGTTCTAGCTTGGGCAGAGCATCTTCGGGGTGGACCATGTCCGGCGGCCTGATCTTCGACATCAAACGCTTTGCCGTCCACGACGGGCCGGGGCTCCGCACCACGGTGTTTCTCAAGGGGTGTCCCCTGTCCTGCCTGGCCTGCCACAACCCTGAAGGTCGTTCTCCTTGCCCAGAACTCTGGCTCCGCCCCAATCTTTGCACCGGATGCGGAGACTGCGTGGCGGCCTGTCCCCAGGGTGCGTTGAAACTGGGGGAGCGTGGGGTGGAGGTGGAGAGGGAGCGGTGCCGACGAACGGGGACCTGCACGGAGGTGTGCCTCCCCGGGGCCCTCGAATTGGTGGGAAAGCGTTGGGAGGTCGAGCCCCTTCTGGACTATCTCGAACGCGACCGGCTTTATTACGACCAGTCCCGGGGGGGTATCACCTTTTCCGGAGGGGAACCCTTTCTTCAGGCCCATTTCCTCCGCGAGGCCCTCCTGGGGTGCCGGTCCCGGGACCTGCACACCGCCGTGGATACCTGCGGCTACGTGGCTCCCTCGGTCTTCCGGGCAATAGCCCCTCTGGCGCGCCTCCTCCTTTACGACCTCAAGGTGATGGACCCGTTGAGGCACGAGGCCTTCACGGGAGCGAAGAACGGCTGGATCCTCGAGAACCTCCACTGGGCATCCCGGCTCGCCGCGGAGGGCGGTATCGCTTTGTGGGTGCGGCTGCCCCTGATCCCGGGGATCAATATGGACCGGGAGAATCTCGAGGCCACGGGGTCTTTCCTCCTGTCTTTGCCGTTCTCCCCCCCGGTGGATCTGCTTCCTTACCACCGCCTAGGGGTGGAAAAGCATGCGAGGCTGGGCCTCGCCTATCCCCTGGAGTCCCTATCCCCCCCCAGCCAGGCGGCTGTCGACGAGGCCGTGGCCATTCTGGCAGGCGCCGGGCTCACGGTAACGGTGCGAGGTACTCCCCATGCCCATGACAGAGCGCGTTCGGCGGCTCCGCCAAGAGAGTCTTGAAACCCCCGTCACCCTCTCCTTGGAACGGGCCAGGTTGCTGACGGAGTTCGCCTCCCGGGAGCAGGTTCTTCTTTCTGCCCCGGTCCGCCGGGCCTTGGCCTTCCGATATCTCATGGAGCATAAGGCCATCTACATCGGAGAGGGAGAACTGATCGTGGGAGAACGGGGTCCATACCCCAAGGCGGTTCCCACGTATCCCGAGGTCTGTTGCCATTCGGCCGAAGATCTCGAGGTTCTCCACCACCGCCCGAAGGTCTCCTACCGTGTTGCTGCCGAGGATCGGGAGTTTCACCTCACGAAGATCCTCCCCTACTGGCAGGGCAGGACCCTTCGTGAGCTCATCATGAGGGAAATGACGCCCGAGTGGCAGGCGGCCTACCGGGCGGGTGTCTTTACCGAGTTCATGGAGCAGCGGGCGCCTGGGCATACGGCGTTGGACGGCAAGATCTACAAGAAGGGCCTTTTGGATTTCATTGCGGATATCCAGAACGCCATCGAAGCCCTGGATTTCCTCAACGATCCCGCTGCCTACGCCAAGCGGGAGGAACTGAGGGCTATGGAGATTGCAGCCCAGGGTCTTATCGGCTATGCCGGGAGGTATGCTGAAAAGGCAAGGGAACTGGCTCGGTCCGAGGAGGATCCGCAAAGGCGAGAGGAGCTCTTGTGCATCGCCCAAGTGTGCGAGCATGTTCCCGCTCACCCGCCCCGGAACTTCTGGGAAGCCATCCAGATGTATTGGTTCGTCCATCTGGGGGTGATCACCGAGCTCAATACCTGGGACGCCTTCAGCCCGGGTCACCTGGACCAGCACCTCGAGCCCTTCTACAGGCAGGGCATCCAAGAAGGTTCCCTCACCAGGGACCAGGCCAGAGAATTGCTCCAGTGTCTGTGGATCAAGTTCCACAACCAGCCGGCTCCCCCCAAGGTGGGAGTTACCGCCGAGGAAAGCGCCACCTACAACGACTTTGCCCAGATCAATCTGGGAGGAATCCGCCCGGACGGGTCCGACGCAGTGAGCGAAGTCACCTACCTCATCCTGGATGTGGTGGAAGAGATGCGCCTGGTCCAGCCGAGCGCGTCGGCCCAGGTAAGCAAGAAAAATCCCGATCGGTTCCTGAAGCGGGTCGGAAAGATCGTGGCCACGGGCTTCGGCCAGCCTTCCCTGTTCAACGCCGACCTGATCGTCCAAGAGCTGGTGCGGCAAGGCAAGAGCCTGGAGGATGCCAGGGAAGGGGGATCCTCCGGATGCGTCGAGGTGGGGGCCTTCGGTAAGGAAAACTACAACCTGACGGGATACTTCAATCTTCCCAAGGTTCTGGAACTGACCCTGAACCGGGGGGTGGACCCGAGGCTGGGTGAGCGGGTGGGTCCGGACACCGGAGACCCGTCGGAATGGCGTTGTTTCTCGGATCTCATGGAGGCTTTCCGAGGGCAGCTCCGCTACCTCGTCGATGTGAAGGTGCGGGGGAACCAGGTGATCGAGCGCCTCTGGGCCCATCACCTTCCGGCGCCCTTCCTATCCCTCCTCATCGACGACTGCATCGCCAAAGGTCTGGACTACCATGACGGAGGGGCGCGGTACAACACCTCCTACATCCAAGGAGTGGGGCTGGGCACGGTCACCGACTCCC
>JAUQOX010000160.1 GCA_030550695.1 Gemmatimonadota bacterium
AAGACCTGTGCCTCCCTTACCCCCGGGGCGGTAGGGAGGTTCGGGGGAGGGGGGGGCGCCGCCCGCCCCGCCCACGGCGCCCGGCGCCCTACTCCACCTGAACCAGGAGCCCTTTGAGGTAGGTCCCCTCCGGAAAGGCCAGGGCGGTGGGGTGGTCGGGCCCGGCCTGGAGTCGGGCCAGGATGCGGCCTTCCCGGCCCGCATCCAGGGCGGCATCTGCCACGATCTTTTGGAAGAGGGCCTCCTCCATGTGGCCCGAACAGGAAAACGTGAACAAGAGGCCTCCGGGGCGGAGGAGGTGGAAGGCCTGGAAGTTGATGTCCTTGTAGCCCCGGGCCGCACGCTCCACCTGGGATGCGGATTCGGCGAACTTGGGGGGATCCAGGACCACGAGGTCAAACCTCCGCCCTTCGCTCCGGAGACTCCTCAGTTCGACAAAGGCGTCCCCCTTGCGGTTCTCCCAGCGGTCCCGGGGCAGGTCGTTGAGGAGGAGGTTTTCCTCTCCCAGGGCCAGGGCTTCTTCCGAACTGTCCAGGTTGGTGACCCCGAGGGCGCCCCCGGCCAAGGCGGCCACCCCGAAGGCGCCCGTGTAGGAGAAGGCGTTCAAGACCTCCCGGCCCAGGGCGTGTTCCTGAACCCGCCTGCGGTTTTCGCGCTGGTCCAGGTAGAAGCCGGTCTTGTGGCCGGCCCGGAGGTCTACCAGGAACCGGCAGGGACCCTCCCGGATTTCCACCCGCGAAGGGGGCTCTTCCCCCCACAGGAGCCCCGTCCGCAGGGGAAGCCCTTCCTTTTCCCGCACCGGCACGTCGCTTCGCTCCCAGATGCCCAGCAAGGGGAGTCCGGGGAACGCGGTTTCCCAGCCTTGCCGAAGGGCCTCCACCAACGGGACCCGCCACCGCTCGACCCCTGCGCCGAGGAACTGCACGCAGAGGTGGGAACCGTACCGGTCGGCCACGAGTCCCGGCAGGCCGTCGTTTTCCCCGTAGACGAGACGCAAGGCGTCCAGGTCCCGGGTTTCCGGCAGAAGGCTCCTCCGGAGCAGGGAGGCCAGGACCCGACCCCGCAGGAAGCCCTCGTTCACCTCTTCCTCTTCCCGGAAGGTCCACACCCGGGCCGCGATCTGCGAAGCGGGGGAAAAGGCCCCCCGGGCCAACCACTGGCCCTGGGAGGAACGGATCTCCACCGTGTCGCCGGCGGTGGGGGAGCCCTCCACCCTGGCCACGGCCCCGGAGAACACCCAGGGATGCCCTCGAAGGAGCGAGCGTTCCCGCCCGGGGCGAAGGAAGAGGGTGGGTCGAGGGCTGCGGCTCATGGTGCTCCTTCCCTTGACCCCGGACGCACGGCCCCCCTAGCGGTTCGTTCCGTCGAAACGCACCTGTCCGCCTACAATGGTATACAGGACCCGGGTGTGGGGGATCTCCTCCTCGGGGATGGTCAGGATGTCCTTGGAAAGCACCGTGATGTCGGCAAGCTTTCCGGGGGTCAGGGTTCCCTTGACGTCCTCTTCGAATCCGGCGTAGGCCCCGTTCACGGTGTAGGCCCGCAGGGCCTCCAGGCGGGTCAGGGCCTGCTCGGGGAAGAAGGCCTTTCCGTCGGCCGGGCGGCGGGTCACGAAGGCGTAGAAGCCGGCCATGGCGTCCACCGGTTCCACCGGCGCGTCGGTGCCGTTGGCGATGACGGCCCCCCCGTCCATCAGACTGCGCCATACATAGGCTCCTTCCCGAGCCCGGTTCTCGCCCAGGCGAGGGAGGACGAAGGGGGCGTCGGAGGTGCAGTGGACGGCCTGCATGGAGGCGATGACCCCCAGTTGTCCGAAGCGGGGGATGTCGGCGGGGTGGAGGTGCTGGGCGTGTTCGATCCTCCACCGCCAATCCGTCCGGTCCGGATAAGCCCGGAAGCTCCTCTCATAGAGGTCCAGGACCTCGCGGTTGGCCCGGTCGCCGATGGCGTGGACGGCCAACTGGAAGCCGTGCTCGGCGGCGATGCGGGCCGTTTCCTCGATGTCGGCCATGGGGGTGGTGTTCAGACCCACGTGGCCGGGGAGGTCGCTGTAGGGCTCCAGGAGCCAGGCGCCCCGGGACCCCAGGGCGCCGTCGGCCAGACGCTTGATGGTCCGCACCGTCAGGTGGTGGTCCCCATAGCCCACAAGACGGTAGGACGGGAGGCGGGCCCGGAGCTCGTCGTTCGGCGCGTTGAGCCAAACATGGAGGCGGACCCCCAGCTTCCCTTCGTCGGCCAGGGCCCGGTACAGGTCCACGGTGGCAAACCCCACTCCGGCATCGTGGGCCGTGGTGATCCCGTTCCGGAGGAGTTCTTGCGCTGCCAGTTCCGCGACCTTCCGGGGGTCGGGGGGAGTGGCCTGTTCCCGAACGGGATCCAGCAGGGCATCGGCCTCTTCCCGGAACACGCCGATGGGCCGGCCCCGGGCGTCCCGGAGGATCTGGCCGCCGGGGGGATCGGGGGTCCGGGCGGTGATCCCGGCCATCGCCATGGCCCGGGCGTTGGCGAAGGTGGCGTGGCCCGAGGCGTGGACCAAAATGACGGGATGCTCGGGGGAAACGGCCGAGAGGGCGTCGTGGACGGGGAAGCCTTCCACGTTGGGTTGGGGGGTGCGGTCCCACTTTTCCTGGTGCCACCCTCGGCCCCGAATGAGGGTTCCCGGGGGCGATTCGGCGGCGGCCTGGGCCACCATGGCCACGATCTCGTCCCAGTTGGCCGCCCGGGTCAGGTCTAACTGAAGGCGGGCCTCCCCCACCCCCATGAAGTGGAGATGGCTGTCGATGAGGCCGGGGACGGCCAAGGCGCCCTCCAGGTCCAGCACCCGGGTTTGGGGCCCCACGAAACGGCGGATCTCGGAGTCGGTGCCCAGGGCCACGATCCGTCCCTCCCGGGCCGCCAGGGCCTGGGCCTGGGGGACGGCCTCGTCCAGGGTCACGATCTTGCCGTTGAGAAGGACCAGGTCGGCGGGAGGCGTGGGCTCCCGGCAGGAAAGGAACAAGGAGCAGAGCCCCGCCCAGAGGAAGGGGCGGAGACCGGAGGCCCGAAGGCCGCCCGTGCCGGAAAGGATGCGCTCGTTCATGGCCGGACCCTCTATTCCCATTCGATGGTGGCCGGGGGTTTGGAGGTGATGTCCAGGGCCACGCCCCCCACCCCCGGCAGCGCCAGGACCCGCCGGCGGATCTCTTCCAGGGCCGCCTTGGGCATGGGGTAGGGTCGGGCGGTCATGGCCCGTTCCGAGGTGATGGGGCGTACCACCACCAGTTCCCCCCCTTCCGGCCCCAAGGCGAGGGGGACCAGAACCGTCGGGCATTGCCAGATCTCGTCATAGAGCCCGTGGGTGCGGAGCACCTCCGTGACGATGGCGTCGGCCTCCCGAAGCAGATCCAAGCGCTCCGGGGTGACGTAGGCCGCCAGGGGCGTGGCCCGGGCGGGGTGGTGGCCGGTGAGGTTCCAGATGCAGCGGTTCACGCCGGGCACCTCCTTGGTGATCAGGGTGGCAGCCCGGAGAAGTTCCTCCCAAGGGGCTTCCCCCGTGAGGAGAACCGGGTGCTCGTAGGCCCTGAGGTCGGCCTTCACCCCCACGCTTCGGATGGGGAGGAGAAGGGCCTGGAGGCCCAGCTCGCCGGCCAGCCGGGCCAGGGCCGGCTCCGACTCTTCGAACCCGGTGCAGTCCGGCTCGCCGCGGTTGCAAAGGAGCCGAACCCCGAGGCCGGGGCCCGGGAACGGGTGCCGCCACAGGAGATCTTGGGGAATCCCCAGTCGTTCTCCCAGTTCCCGGACCTCCACCTTGTAGAGTTCCGCCAAGGGCTCCACCACTTTGCCTTGGCGGATCATCTCCTCGATGATGGGGACGCGGTTGTGGTGGGTCTTGATGACGTCGGCCCGGCGGGTCCCGCCGGTCTCGATGGTGTCGGGGTAGATGGTCCCTTGGCCCAACAGGTGATGGGCGATCCCCAGCTCCTCCGCCGTGGCCTGAAAGACCTCGACGAAGGTGTCCCCGATGATGCGGCGCTTCTCCTCCGGCTCCACCACCCCCTCGAGGGCCTTCAGGAAAGTCGCTCCGGCGTCCACGAAGTGGAGGTGCTCGCCCAATCCCAGTTCCCGGAAGCGGGCCAGCACCTGGGCGCTCTCGTTCTTCCGCATGAGGCCGTTGTCGATATGGAGGAGGTGGAGCCGCCCCGGCCCCAGGGCTCGCCCCAGAAGGACCGCCGCCACGGTGGAATCCACTCCCCCGGAAACCAGCAGGAACACGGACTCGTTCCCCACCTGCTGCCGGATCCGTTCCACCGCTTCTTCGAGATAGCGCTCCATGCTCCAGGAGGGGCGGCACCCGCAGATCTCCAGGACGAAGTTTCGGAGCATTTCGGTCCCGTGAACCGTGTCGTCCACCTCGGCATGGAACTGGAAGCCGTAGCGCCGCAAGGAGTCGGACCCGATGGCGGCGAACCGGTGGGGCTTCCCTCCCGTGAGGGTGTAGCCCAGCTCCCGGAAGCCGGGGCCCACCGACACCACCGAGTCGTAGTGGCTCATCCAGACCTGTTCCACGGGCCCGAGTCCCCGGAACAAGGGGTGCTCCTCGGGGATGTGGAGATCCGCCGGTCCCCACTCCCGCCCCCCATGGATCACCTCGCCTCCGTAGTGCTTGGCGATCTCCTGGTGGCCGAAGCAGAGACCCAGGATGGGGACGTCGAGGTCGTAGATGGCCTTGTTGTAGTCCTGGTCTTCGCCATGGGAGGACAGGGACGGAGAACCCGAGATGATGATGCCCTTGTAGGGCAGAAAGGCCTCGATGGGATCCTCCGGCTGGCGGATTTCGGCCAGGACTCCCAGGCGGCGGACCTTGGTGGCGATGAGGTGGGCGTACTGCCCGCCGAAATCCACAACGGCAATCCGATCGTGGGACATGGGGTGGCGCTCTTTCCGGGGCCGTGGGGTGCCGAGAAGGATGAAACGCTGGAAGGATAGTCAAGGAAAGGCCCCTCGCCTACCCCCTTCTCAGGGGCGGTCCATGGGCCCACATTGGGGTCGTTGCCCTGGGGTTGCAGGGTCCGTACCCCCCACCCGCACCGTAGCCTCGTCTCTCAGGAGGTAGCTCCATGCTTTCTCCCTACCGCCCGTTCCGCAGGAACTCCTGGCGGCCCGCCCTGGCCGCGGTAGCCGCGCTGTTCCTGGCCATGCCGAAGCCCCAGGGGGTCCTGGCCCAGGGGACCCGGATGCTTCGGATGCCCACGGTGAGCCGGACCCACATCGTCTTCGTCCACGCCAACGATCTGTGGATCGTGGGGAGGGAGGGAGGGGAGGCCCGGCGCCTCACCACCGGCCAGGGCGCGGAGACCTCGCCCAAGTTCTCGCCCGACGGCCGCTGGATCGCCTTCAGCGCCGATTACGACGGGAACACCGACGTCTACGTGATTCCTGCCCAAGGGGGAGAGCCGCGGCGCCTGACCTGGCACCCGGGGGCGGACATCGTCCAGGGCTGGACCCCCGACGGCCGCGCCGTCCTCTTCCAATCCGGACGGGAAGCCCACCCCACGGCGAACACGAAGTTCTTCACGGTTCCCCTGGAGGGGGGGCTGCCCAAGGCGCTGCCCATCCACCGGGCCCTGAGCGGCGAGATCTCTCCCGACGGGCGGTTCCTCGCCTACCAGGAGGTGGGCTTTTGGGATCCGGAATGGAGGAACTACCGGGGGGGACAGGCCCAGCCCATTTCCGTGGTGGATCTGGAAACCCTGGACCGGGTGTTCACCCCCTGGGAGGGTGAGCGGCAGATGTCGCCGGTGTGGTCGGGTGGGGTGGTGTACTACCTCAGCGAACGGGACTGGGCCACCAACGTGTGGTCGTGGGATCCGCGGACGGGCCAGGAAAGACAGCTGACCCGCCACGCCGACTTCGACGTGAAGAGTCTGGGTGCCGGCGGGGGGGTCATCGTCTATGAACAGGCGGGATACCTCCACGAGCTGGACCCCGCCTCGGGGAGAAGCCGGCAACTGGAGATCCGGGTGGCGGGGGACATGACCTGGGCGATGCCCCGGTGGCACGAAGTGCCGGCCACGGGCCTCACCAATGCCCGGTTGTCTCCTACGGGGAAGCGGGCCTTGTTCGAGTACCGGGGGGAGATTTTCACGGTACCGGTGGATCAGGGAAGCTGGAGGAACCTCACCCGTTCGCCGGGGGTGGCCGACCGGCACCCCGTCTGGTCCCCGGACGGGGAAAAGATCGCCTGGTTCAGCGACGAAGGAGGAGAGTACGGGTTGGTGGTGGCCGATCAGGACGGGGCTCATCCCCGGAGGATCCCGCTCCCCGAGCCCTCCTTCTTCTTCGTCCCCGCCTGGTCGCCGGACGGAAAACACCTGGCCTTCACCGACACCCACTATCGTCTGTGGGTTCTGGAACTGGCCACGGGCAAGGCCACCCTGGTGGACACGGACCGCTTCGCCCACCCCGAGCGCTCCATGAATCCGGTGTGGTCGCCCGACTCCCGGTGGCTGGCCTACGCCCGTCGGCTGGACAACCAGTTCCGGGCCATCTTCCTCTACGATTTGCGGACGGGGGGCACCCATCGCCTCACGGACGGAATGGCCGACGCCATCAGCCCCGTCTGGGACGCCTCCGGGAAGTATCTCTATTTTCTGGCCTCCACGGACTACGGCCTCAACACGGGCTGGCTGGACATGACCAGCTATGACCGGCCGGTGACCCGCTCCCTGTATGTGGTGCTCCTCAGGGCGGACGAGGCTTCGCCGTTTTTGCCCAAGAGCGACGAGGAGAAGGGAGCCGCCTCCGACACGGCCGCCGCCCGGGGGGGGGCGGGGCGGGGCGGGGGCGGAGGGAGCGGCGCCGCCGGCCGCGGGTCCGGCGGCGCTTC
>JAUQOX010000161.1 GCA_030550695.1 Gemmatimonadota bacterium
GAAAGATCAAGCTGAAGATCAAGCCCGGCCGCGATGTGGATATGCTTTGGAAGGTCCGCTCCCGCTTCCCGGAAGCATCTCTCATGGTGGATGCCAATGCAGCCTATACGCAAGACAATCTGAACCGGATCCTGGAGCTGGATTCCCTGGGACTGTTGATGATCGAGCAACCCCTGGGCCACGAAGATTATCTACAGCATGCCCGCCTCCAGGCCCGCATGAGCACGCCCATCTGCCTGGACGAGTCCATCCGTTCGCCGGGAGATGCCGAATTGGCCCTCCACCTGGGAAGTTGTCGGGTGGTGAACATCAAGCCCGGCAGGGTCGGTGGCTTCCGCTCGTCGCTGGCGATTCGTGACGTGTGCGCCCGGGCGGGAGTACCGGTCTGGTGCGGGGGAATGCTGGAATCGGGGGTGGGCCGAGCCTACAATTTGGCCCTGGCTTCCACGCCCGGCTTCACCCTTCCTGGCGATATTTCCGAAAGCCGACGCTACTGGCTGGAAGATGTGGTAGAGCCGGAATTCGTCATGGAAGGGGGAATGATGCCTGTACCCCAAGGTCCAGGGATCGGGGTTCGGGTGAGGCAGGACCGGGTGGACGCGCTCACCGTTCGGCGGTGGGTTCGGAAGGGGTGAAGGCCGGGCGACGTGGCACCCAGCAGGCCGGTCCCGGGCCCGCCCGCCCCTTCCCCATTCGAGACTCGGAGCCACCTAGGACGGTGGGAAGGAGAAAGTGGGGGAGCGGACCTGCACCCTCCGCTCGGGAAGACTCAGGGCCCGGAGGAGGAGACGGTTGAGCCCCCGGGCCAAAGCCCCCCCCACCCCCTCTTCCCCGGCCACCGCCGGGGCAAGGTCGCCTTTGAGCCACCTTTGGAGTTCTTGAAGGTCGTTGAGCGAAAGGGTTTCTGCCTCCAGGGTGGCCAGGTAGTAGTAGCGTCCCTTGTCCCGGGGGAGGAGGGGGACGGCCCTTTCCCCCTCAAGGCCGAGGCGGATCTCGTCCAGGTTGCTGGCTTCGAATCCCTCCCCCCCTCTCCCACTGTCCTCGAGTCGGTAACGTCGGGTCAGGGGATCGAAGAAGAGACTCAGCCTCCACTCGTGGCGTCCCACCTCGGCGTCGAAGAACCCGTCCCGCCAAAGCTGGACCTGGATCCGTACGCGCAAGGGCAATCCCGAGTGCACGGCCTCCAGCAGATGGCGATCCCGGAGCAGGGGCCCCACCCGGACGAACCCGGCGCCGGTGGCGGGTTCGGTCCATACCCGCAGCAACGGGCCCTCCTGCGCCTCCCCAAGGTGGGGGGGGTGAAGGGGGAAGACCCAACCCAAAAGGACCAGGAAAAGCCGGCGCACCTCACTCAGAACCGGCGATCGAGACGGAGGAAGAAGCGGCCCGGCCGCCTCCCCCTTTCGTCCCGCGTGAGGGGAATGGCGTAATAAAGGCCCAGGTCCCCCAGAAGCAGGCCTGCCCCCACATCGACCAGAGTAGCGCTGTCCCCCCGGCCGTCCACCGTGTACCCCCGGCCGAGGTCGAAGAACGCCACCCAGTCCGGTGACATCTCCACCCGGGGCAACCAGTCGGGCTCCTCCTCCCATCCCCCTTCCCCTCCCCCCCATCCCCAGTCCACCCGCAGACGGCTCCGGAATTCCGCCTGGAAGAGGACCACGCGGTCACAACCGTACCCCTGGAAGGCCGGGTGACGGACGAGAAGGCCCTCCCTGCGGAGATCTATCCCCCTCACCGCCTGGCGGGCGCCGCAGTCGGCTCGGAACAGGGGATAGGCCGGCAGGGAACCCTCACCTCCGAGGGCGTGCTGGCGTTGGGGGGGAAGGGGGGCGTCGGTCAGGGCGCCGGCCAGGAGGAGCCGCACGTTCAGGGAGCTTCCTGGGCCGACCCGGTTGTACCTCCTCAGGTCGGCAAAGCCGGCCAGAAAGTCCGCCTCGTAGGGCACAGCGGGCAGAGGGGGGGCATCCGGGTCGGGGGAGCTTGCGTGGGGAGGGACAGCCAAGGATCCCCCCACTCCCCGCTGAAGCCGGGCGGAGAGGTACCAGCCGTGGGTGGGGTCCCGGGGGTGGTTCCTGGAGTCCAAGCGCACCGTGCCCTCCAAATATTTCAGCGAGCCCTCGGCCACAAGGGGCTGCTCCCGCCAGGGGTCGTTGTTCTTGGTCAGGGACCACGGGCCCCGGACGGGGGCGAAGGCGTGCCATTCCCGGAAGAACTCCCCCTGGATCTCCAGGGGGGTGTAGGGCAACCGGAACCGCACGAAGGCGCTCCAACCTTCCCTTTCGAAGTAATCCCTGAGGTCCCGGTGGAGGAGGAAGGTGGCGAGGGAGGCCTCCAGGTTGCTTACGTCCCAGTCTTCGATGGGCTGCACCGTGGAAAAGTGGGTAGCCCCGAACCTCAGCCGGTCCCTCCTGCCTACGCTCTGCTCCGCCTTCAGATACCAGCCGAAGTCTTCGGCGTCCAGCTCCAGTCCGGTTTCCGTCCGCCAGATGGCGAAAAGGTTCAGGCGGAGGGGGTTGGGGCCCGCCGTGCGTACCGACGGGCCGAACATCACCGGCAAACCTTCTACCCGGTTGTAGTTTTGCCCCGCCGTGACCGTGATCCGGGCCTCTCCCCAGGGAAGATCTCGGCTCAAGGGGTCGCCCGATCCCCGGCGGGGTTCGGCCGGCGCGATCCGGGCTCCCCGCCGCACGTAGCGGAGGGGTTCCTGATACACCCGCAGATTCCCCCCGATCTTTCCTAATTCCTCGCCCAACACCCGTCCCCCCACCACGAGGACGTTGCCCCTAACGGTGCCGCCGCTCTCGAAGATCAGGTCCCCGTTCACCACCACCAGGTCTCCCTGGACCTCCCCTGCCAGGGTGAAGGGACCCCCCAGGGAGCCCACATTCCCTACGATGACCCGACTGGAAGGGATGCGGGTCTCACCGGAGAACTGGATCGTGGAGGGGTCGTTGAAGAAGTTGATCACATCTTCCTGGACCCACCGGGGGAGATCCAGCGTGCGGAGGGGTGGCGGGGGCTCCTGGGCGCTCAAGGGCAGGAAAAAGCCTAAGACGGCACCCGCGACCAGGTGGGGAACCAGGTTCATGCGTTTCCTCCCGTTTCGGCGATGCGTTTACCCTACGAGCTCCACCCCATAACTTCTTTCGACAGAGGGATCATCCTTGCTCCCCCGGGCTTCGGAGCGCCCTTCGGCCGGACCCCTCCAACCCTTTCCATTCGCCGCTCGCTCCGGTTTCCCTCAGCCCCAGGCGCCGCATTCGCCGGTACAGGTTGGCCCGGTCCGTCCGGAGCAGCCTGCCGGCCTCGGCCACGCTCCCCCCCGACCGCTCCAGCGCCGCCGCGATGAGCCCCCGTTCGTAGGCGTCCAATCGGGCTCGAAGAGGGCGAGGGTCTTCGTCGTCGTACCCTTGAGGGGAGGAGGGCGGAGGGGAGGGGCGGGGCAAGAGGCGGGTGACCTCTTCCTCTCCCACGAGCCCCCCGGGGTGGAGGATGGCCAGCCGCTCCAAGAAGTTGAAAAGCTCCCGCACGTTCCCTGGCCAGGGGTATCGCCCCATGGCCTCCATCCCCGCAGGGGTGATGTGGGGGGTGAGAAGGCCCTGCCTTTGCCGGAGGCGGCGTAGGCCATGGGCCACCAGCAGGGGAAGATCCTCCATCCGCTCCCGGAGAGGGGGCAAATGGAGGGGGATCACCTCCAGTCGGAAGAGAAGGTCGCTTCGGAAAGAACCTTCCTGGACCCGTGCTCTCAGGTCCTGGTTCGTCGCGGCGAGGACCCGCACGTCCACCTGGAGAGGGTGGCTCCCCCCGACCCTTTCCACCACCCCCGTTTCGATGGCCCGCAGAAGCTTGGCCTGGGCTTCCGGTCCCAGATCCCCCACTTCGTCCAGGAAGAGGGTTCCCCCGTGGGCCAGTTCGAACCTCCCGCGCCTCCGCTCCGTGGCCCCGGTGAAGGCGCCCCGCTCGTGCCCGAACATCTCGCTCTCCACCAGCTCCCGGGGGATGGCCGCGCTGTTGACCCGCACGAAGGGCTTACCCCGCCGGGGGGACAGGGCGTGGATCGCCGCCGCAACCAGCTCCTTGCCTGTGCCGCTTTCGCCGGTAATGAGAACCCGGGCGTCGGTGGGCGCGACCCGGCGAATGATGTCGCGTACCCTTTGGATGGCCGGGGAGACCCCCACCAACTCCCCGCCGGGCCCCAGCTCTTCCTGGAGAACCCGGGCGAGGTCCCGGGCCCGGCTCACCTCCAGGGCCCCCCGGACGGTGAGGAGCACGGCCTCGGGGGTGAGGGGCTTTTCGATGAAATGGAAGGCCCCCAACCGGGTAGCCTGGACCGCATCGCCCAAGGTGGCGCGGCCGCTCATCATGATCACGGGGGTTCCCGGGGCCTCCTCGCCCAGGCGGGGAAGGACCTCCAGGCCGGACATGGAGGGGAGCATAAGGTCCAGGAGGATGACCTCGGGGGTCTCCAGGCGCACAGCTTCCAGTCCTTCCTCGGCCGATGGGGCTTCCCGGACCCGGTAGCCCTCGTTCTCCAGAAGAGCCCGGAGCATGCGCCGCACATTCCCTTCGTCGTCGATGATCAGGATGTCCATGGCAATCCGGGCCCCGCTTGGGCTGGGAGGGCTACCAGGAATACGGCCCCACCGGCCGGATGGTTTCGGGCCTCCACCCTCCCCCTATGGACCTGGACCGTTTGACGGACCAGAGCCAGGCCGAGACCGGTCCCCCTCCGTTTTGTGCTGAAGTCGGGCTCCCAGATCTGGTCCAGGTACTCGGGGGGGATCCCCGGTCCGGAGTCCCGAATTTCCGTGTACACCGAGCCACGGTCCTCCCAGAGGCGAACCTCCACCCGGCCGCCGGGGCCGGCGGCTTCCAGGGCATTGACCAGCAGGTTCCGAAACGTCCGCTCCAGGGCGTCCAGGTGGCCTACCACGGGTGGCGGCTGGCCCTCCACCCGGACCTCCACCCCTGCGCCGGGCCCCCCGTGCTGGCGGGCCAAGCCCTCGAGGAGTTCCACGAGGTCCACCGGCGCAGGCGGGCCTTCGGGCATTTTGCCGAACTGGGCGAAAGCCCGGGCCATCTCGTCCAGCCGTCGGATTTCCTCGGCCAGGACCTGCCCGGCTTCTCGAGCCGCAGGGTCGTCCAGCCGCTGGAGGGACATGGCCGCCAACTGCATGGGGGTGAGGGGGTTCTTCAGCTCGTGGGCCACGCGACGTGCCATCTCGGTCCAGCTTCGCAGCTTGGCGGCCTGCACCGCTTGAGCCCGCCCCTCTTCGATCTTTTCCGACATGGTGCGAAGGGCCTCCCGCAGACGGGCGAACTCCTCCACACCCCGCTCATCGGCGGGCCCGGGGGGAGGCAGGGGTTCCCCCCGTCCGATGCGTTCCGTCCATTCCACCAGTTGGGCTATGGGCCGGGAAAACCCCCGGGACAGTTGCCGAGCCGCCCAGAAGGCCAGGACGGCGATGAGCCCTGCCAGGAGGGCCAACCCCACCGGCAGGAGGGCCCGGAATCGGGCCCCAAGAAAGGACACCATTTGGGAAAAGCGAAGGCTCCGGGACAAGGCTTCCTGGTGGGCTCGGGCGGCTTCGACCAGGGCGGGGTCGGGCGGGCCTAGCGAGTCCAGAAGGGTCAGGAGGCGCTGGCCCGACTCGGCTGCGGACCCCCACGCCCCTGCCGTGCCGATGCTGGACACGGTCTCCCGCACAGCCAAGGTCCCCAGGGCAAGGAGGGCCAGGGAAGGCAGGAGGCCGATCCCCAGGAGGGCCAGGAGGATCCTCCGACGGAAGCTCTTGATCTTGATCATGGCTCGGGAGAACCTAGGCCGTAGTCCCCCCCTTCCGCAAAGGCTCCTCCTCTGCGCCGGTCCGGGAGGGTGGGGTCGGACCCGCCGTCTCAGGCGGGGTGAAGGGGCCGGGCGCAGGCGGGGCAGAACCTCCACTCCTCCCGGAGCTCTTCCCCGCAACCACACAGACGCCTCCGCAGGTCCCCGCACCAAGGGCAGGCCAAAGCCCCCCGGGGGACTTCCCCCCGGCACCGCCGACAAGGGACCCAACTGCCGGCATCGCTTTGTACGACCCTCGCCACCTCATGGGGTGTGGTGATCCCGGCAGAAATCTTCCGGAAGGCGTCCTCTTTCAGGCTCCCCATCCCGCCGTCCCGGGACAGCCGCCGCAGGGTGGTCAGGCTCGCCCCCTGGGCTACCCCCTCCCGGAGGGCGTCGTTCATGACGAGGATCTGGAAGACCCCCGTCCGCCCCCGATAGCCGCCGGAGCAGTGGGAGCATCCCTCGCCCTTCCTCCCGCCGCATCTGCGGCAGACTTTGCGCACCAGGCGCTGAGCCACCACCCCAGCCAACCCGTCCGCCACCAGATAAGGGGGGACACCCATATTGAGGAGGCGGGTAATGGCCCCCGGCGCGTCCACCGTGTGGATGGTGGACAGGACCAGGTGGCCGGTGACGGCGGCTGCCATGGCGATCTCCGCCGTTTCCCGATCCCGGATCTCCCCCACCATGATCACATCCGGGTCCTGGCGGAGTACGGCCCGGAGGGCCGCCGGAAAGGTGAGGCCCGCCTTGGGGTTCACCTGGATCTGGTTGGCCCCGGGCAGCCGATACTCCACCGGATCCTCCAGGGTCACCACGTTCTGGCTCTCCCGGTCCAATTCTTCCATGGCCGCGAACAGGGTGGAACTCTTCCCGCTCCCCGTGGGGCCGGCGGCCAGGATGACCCCCTGTCCGCATCGCAACAGCCGGCGAAAG